>VGEJ01000036.1 GCA_016869335.1 Alphaproteobacteria bacterium
GAATGGTTCGAGTTGGTCGCACGCGTCAAGTCGAACCATTCCTATCAGTGCCCCGACGTCGTCGCGTTGCCGATCAACGGGGGCAACCCGGACTACCTCGCCTGGGTCGCGGCCGAAACCAGGGAGCCGCGGTGACGGGCGCAGCGCGCTGGCCGCTCCTGTTCTCGAGCGCGGCACACACCTTCTCGCATCTCCTCATGCTGCTCTACCCGACGGTCGTCCTGGCGCTCGGGAGCGAGTTCCCGCTGCCGTACGACGAGCTCGTCGCCCTCGCGCTGCCGGGCTTCGTGCTGTTTGGCGCGGCCGCACTCCCTGCCGGCTGGCTCGGCGATCGCTGGAGCGCAACGGGAATGATGGCGGTCTTTTTTCTCGGGACCGGCGCGGCGGCGATCCTCACCGGTCTCGCGACCGGGCCGTGGCAATTGGCCGGCGGCCTCGCGCTCATCGGCCTGTTCGCATCGATCTACCACCCGGTCGGAATCGCCTGGCTGGTTCACAATGCTGCCACCCGTGGCCGCGCGCTCGGGATCAACGGCGTGTTCGGCAGCGTGGGGACGGCGGGCGGCGCCGTCGTCGCGGGCGCCCTCACCGACCTCCTGAGTTGGCGCGCCGCCTTCATCGTCCCCGGGGCCCTGTGCCTGCTCACGGGCATGGCGTTCGTCGTTCTCGCCCGGCGCGGTCGGCTGGTGGAGCCGGACGAGACGTCGGCACCCCACGTCCCGGCATCCGCTGTCGATCTGCGCCGCGCGTTCGCCATCATGGCGATGACGGTCGTCTGCGTCGGACTGATCTATCAGACGCTGGTGGTCGGGTTGCCCAAGGTCTTCAGCGAGCGGGTCGCCGATCTCGCGGGCGGCAGTACGGCCGTGGTGGGGCTGATGGTGTCGGCGGTCTTCTTGTTGGGTGGGCTCGCCCAGCTGATCGGCGGTGAGCTCGCCGATCGCTACTCGCTGCGGACGATCTACGCGGCCGGCCTGGTCGGCGCGGTGCCGCTCGCGGCGCTCGCCTACGGGGCGGGGGACTTGTGGTTGGTTGCGGCGGCCATGGCGATGGTCGGCGCCCACTCGGTGGTGCTCCCGGCAGAGAACTCGTTGCTTGCGCAATTCACTCCGACGCAGTGGCGCGGCCGCATCTACGGCATCAAGTTCGTGCTGAACCTCGGCGTTTCATCGCTGGGCGTGGCGCTCGTCCCGCTCGTTCACAGCTTGACGGGCTCGCTCGACGGCATCTTCGCCTTCATCGTGGTGTTTGCCACCATCGCCGCCGTACTGGCCCTGCTCATTCCGCGCGGGCGTGCGAGCAGGGCGTCGGTGCGGATGGCGCCGGCACCGGGCGAGTAGGGCGCCTTCAGGCGGCAAGCGCCTGGTCGAGATCGCGGATGATGTCGTTCGCGCTCTCGAGCCCGATCGATAGCCGCACGACGTCGGGTCCCGAGCCCGATGCGACAAGCTGCTCGGCATTGAGTTGCCGATGTGTCGTCGAGGCCGGGTGAATGATCAGGCTGCGGGTGTCGCCGATGTTGGCCAAGTGCGATAGCAGCGACACATTCTCAACCAGTCGGATGCCAGCCTCGTAGCCGCCCTTGACGCCGAAAGTCATGACCGCGCCGGCCCCATTGGACAGGTACTTCCTCGCCAGGTTGTGGTAGCGGCTTGAAGGCAGACCGGCGTAGGAGACCCATGCCACGCGGTCGTGGCTCTCGAGGAACGTGGCCACCTTCAGAGCGTTCTCACAGTGCCGCGCCATGCGCAGCGGCAGGGTCTCGATGCCGGTCAGAATCAGGAACGCGTTCATCGGGCTTAGCGCCGGACCCAGGTCGCGCAGACCGACCGTGCGAGCGGCGACACAGAAGGCCATGTCGCCGAAGGTCTCGTAGAAGCGCAGGTTGTGATACGAGGGCGTCGGCTCCGTCAGGGCAGGGAACTTGCCGCCCGCCGCCCAGTCGAACTTGCCCGACTCGACGAGGATGCCGCCGATCGAGTTGCCGTGGCCGCCCAGGAACTTTGTGAGCGAGTGCACGATGATGTCGGCGCCCCAACCGAACGGTCGGCAGAGGTAGGGTGAGGCCAGCGTGTTGTCGACGATGAGCGGGATTCCGGCCCCGTGCGCGATCGCGGCGATCGACTCGATGTCGATGACGATGCCACCAGGGTTGGCTAGGCTCTCGATGAAGATGGCTTTGGTGCGCGGCGTCAACGCCCGGCGGAAGTTGTCGGGATCATCGGGATCGACGAGAAGGCCTGTCCAGCCCATGCGCCGGAACGAGTGACTGAACTGGGTGATCGAGCCACCATAGAGCTTGTCGGAGGCGATGAACTCGTCGCCGACCTCGAGCAGCGTGTGCATCACGAGCAGCTGAGCGGCGTGTCCCGAGGCGGCCGCCAGCGCGGCCCGGCCGCCCTCGAGCGCGGCGACCCGCTCCTCCAATACCGACGTCGTCGGGTTGGTGATGCGTGTGTAGATGTTCCCGAACACTTGGAGATTGAAGAGCGACGCCGCATGGTCGACGTCGTCGAACACGTAGGACGTGGTCTGGTAGATCGGGGTCGTCCGCGCACCGGTCGTGGGGTCGGGCGCGGCGCCGGCATGAATCGCCAGGGTCTCGAAACCGTACTCGGGAGTGTCCATTCTAGACGCCCTTTTTTCGTTTGCTGCTTATCACGCGCGTGTTGATGCCGAGCCAGCCGATCTCGCCGCTCAGCCGTCCGTATTCGATCTTGGGGCAGCGGTTCATGATGACAGTCAGTCCGGCCCTCTCGGCCCGCCGTGCCGCCGCGTCATCGCGGACACCAAGCTGCATCCAAACCACGCGCGCGCCGACCTCAATCGCCTCGTCCGTAATCGGGCCCGCCGCTTGGGAAGCGCGAAAGATGTCCACCATGTCGATCTTGAAGGGGATCTCGGCGAGCGCGCCATAGACCCGCTCGCCGAGGATCATACCTCCCGCCTCCTTGGGATTCACTGGGACGATCCGGTAGCCTTTCCTCTGCAGATACTTCATCGCGAAATAGCTGGGCCGGTTCCAGTGCGCGCTCGCCCCTACCATGGCGATCGTCCGGACGCTGCGGAGGACGCCGCGGATGAGGTCCTCGGGGTAGTAGTCGTGGTCCATCGCGTCCGGGGACTTCAGGCGTCTCGCCACACCGGTGCACGCTTGCCGAGGAACGCATCGATGCCCTCCTCGGCGTCGGCCGCCAGCATGTTGTAGGCCATCACTTGGCTCGCATAGTCGTAGGCGGCCGATAGCTCCATGTCGATCTGGCGATAGAACGCCTCCTTGCCGATCGCGACCGTGCGCCGCGACTTGGCAGCGATCCGTTGCGCCAGGGCGGTGACGGCGCGATCGAGCTCGGTCGCGGGGACGGCTCGATTGACGAGGCCGAGATCGGCCGCGTCCGTGGCGCCGATGGCCTCGCCGGTCAGCAGCATTTCCATCGCGCGCTTGCGCGGCACGTTGCGGCTCAGGCTCACCATGGGTGTCGAGCAGAAGAGGCCGATGTTGACCCCAGGGGTGGCGAACGACGCGTCCTCGCTGGCGATCGCGAGATCGCAACTCGCTACGAGCTGGCAGCCCGCCGCCGAGGCTACCCCGTGGACGCGCGCGATGACGGGCACCGGCGAGCGGATCATCGCCAGCATGACCTGGCTCGAGAGCCGGAACACCGCCTGATAGGCGTCGGCGGAGTTGAGCGCTCGGAGTTCCTTGAGGTCATGTCCCGAGCAGAATGCCGCGCCGGCGCCGGCGATCACGACCACCCGTACATCGGGCGCCTCCGCCGCCGCGACGACCTCGCCGAGGAGCGCCTGGAGGAGCGCGCGTGAGAGTGCGTTGCGCGCGGTGGGCCGATTGAGCGTCAAGTGGAGGATACCGTCGCGCAAGTCGCGTTGCAGGCAGTCGATTCTCGCCTCTGGCTCGGCCATCGTGCTCGCTCCGGCGGTCATCGGCCTATCATAGAGCGCCCGCGCGGTCGTGCGGTACCGCAAACGCCGTGATGCATCTGCCCGACATACCCTGGTACCGCCTTCTAACGCCTTGCCCTTGCGTACTTTCTCGTTGACACGCACGCGCGTACCCGCATCATGCGGGCACAGCGGCTGGGGTGCGAAGGACATAGATGACCACGTTCATTGCGCGTCCGCGTGACATACAAAAGAAGTGGGTGCTGATCGACGCGGATGGCGTCGTGCTCGGCAGGCTCGCGAGCTATGTAGCCAATCGGCTGCGGGGCAAGCATCTCAAAGGCTTCACACCACACGTCGATGACGGCGACCACGTCATCGTGATCAACGCCGAGAAGGTCCGCCTGACGGGTCGCAAGCGCGCGGACAAAGTCTACTATGCGCACACTGGCTATCCAGGTGGGATCAAGGCTCGGACTGCCGGTCTCATCCTCGGCGGCCGCTATCCCGAGCGGGTGATCCAGAAGGCCGTCGAGCGGATGATCCCGCGTGGACCGCTGGGGCGCCAGCAGCTCTCCAATTTGCGCGTCTACGCCGGACCCTCGCATCCGCACGTGGCGCAGAATCCGGCGGTGCTCGATTTCGCCGCGGCTAACCCGAAGAACGCAAGGAGCGTGCAGGCATGACCGCCGATCTGACCCAGATCGAGTCGCTGCGGGGTGCGCGCGGGCAGACCCCACCGGAGCCGGCGGCCGCACCGAAGATCGACGCCCAGGGCCGCTCCTATGCCACTGGCAAGCGCAAGAATGCGGTCGCCCGGGTTTGGCTGCGCCCCGGGAGTGGCAAGGTCGTGGTCAACGGGCGACGCTATCAGGAGTACTTCGCCCGTCCCGTCCTTCAGATGCTGATCAATCAACCCTTCATCGCGGCGGGGCGCGACGGCCAGTACGATGCCAAGTGCACCGTGAGCGGCGGCGGCCTGTCGGGCCAGGCCGGAGCGGTACGCCACGGCATCAGCCGCGCGTTGACGTTCTACGAGCCGACGCTGCGAGGAGCGCTGAAGTCGGGTGGTTTTCTCACCCGCGACGCCCGCGTCGTCGAACGCAAGAAGTACGGTAAGGCAAAGGCGCGCCGCAGCTTCCAGTTCTCCAAACGGTAGGGGCCGGGACGCCAACCCGTTGGTGCCGCGCCGGACGCAGCGGGAGGGACAGGTGAGGCAAGCAAGCAACGCGCGGAAGCGGGTCGCCATCCTCGGAGCGAGCGGCTACACCGGGGCGGAGTTGATCCGCCTGCTGTCGCGCCACCCGCAGGCCGACCTCGTCCTGCTCACGGGCGAGCGCCACGCCGATCAGCCGGTGGACGCGGTGTTCCCCCATCTCGGTGGGCTCGATCTGCCGCGTCTGGTGCCGATGGAGCGGGCCGACTGGGCCGGGCTCGACGTCGATGTCGTGTTCTGCGCACTGCCCCATGGAACCACTCAGGACGTGGTTTCGAGCCTGCTGGCGCCGAACGGCACGGCCTCGACCGATACACGCCCGCGCCTGAAGGGTGACGCGAAAGTCATCGATCTCTCGGCCGACTTCCGTCTGTTCGATACGGATACCTATGCCCAGTGGTACGGCCACGCCCACCGCGCCCCGGGTTTGCAGCGCACCGCCGTCTACGGTCTCACCGAGTTTGCGCGCGAGGCAATCGCGGCGGCGCGCCTGGTCGCCTGCCCGGGGTGCTATCCCACCACCGCGCTCCTGCCGCTCGTCCCCGCCCTTGAGGCCGGCGCCATCGATGCCGACAACATCATCATCGATGCCAAATCGGGCGTCAGCGGTGCGGGCCGCGCCGCCAAAGAGGCGAGCCTGTTCGCGGAAGTGAGCGAAGGCATCCACGCCTACGGGGTCGCGGCGCACCGGCACGCCCCGGAGATCGAACAGGAGCTCTCGCGCGCCGCGGGTGCCCCGATCATCGTCAACTTCACGCCGCATCTGATGCCGATGAACCGCGGCATTCTCGCCACGATCTATGTATCGCTGCGCAACGGGTGGACGGCTGACGACCTGCGCCGCAGCCTCGCAGAGCGCTTCACGGGCGAGCCTTTCGTACGCGTGGTGCCGAAGGGCGTTGCACCTGCCACCAGGCACGTGCGCGGGTCGAACCACTGCCTGGTCGGGGTGTTCGAGGATCGGCTCAAAGGGCGCGCGATCGTGGTCTCGGTCCTCGACAACCTCGTGAAGGGATCTGCCGGTCAGGCGGTCCAGAACTTCAACCTCATGTGCGAGCTGGAAGAGACGCGCGGCCTCGAACAGGCGCCTTTGTTTCCCTAGCATGGCTTCCTCGTTGATCGTCCGCCTGCCGGCCCTATGATGAACCGGTGGCGCGGTGTCGGGTGGGGCTTCGGTGCGGAGTGAAGCGACCATGAGAGTCAGCGGGGCGCCGAGGCGCTGGCACGTCCGCCTCGGCGCCGCCTGCACATTCGGTGCTGCGCTCGCGACGGCAGGCTGTTCCGCGGTGCCGGACTGGGCGAATCCCGCCGCGGTCTATGACGACCTCGTTAGTTCCGATGACGAGACGTTGCAGGTCGCGGCCAGCGCCCCTGGGGCGGATCAGGACTTCCCCGAGCTGAGCACGGTCCCGGAGCGCCCCGCGGCGGAGAGTGGCGCCGAGCGAGCCGAGATCGCTGAGGGGCTGGTTGCCGACCGCGCCCGCGCTCGTTATACGGACGAAGAGGTGCGGGCAGAAGCCATGACTGAAGAGCGGTTGACCGAGCCTTCGGCAGTCGCCGAGTCGGCGCCGCGAGCTAGGGCTGTGGAGGAGGAGGAGGAGGAGGAGGAGGAGGAGGAGGAGGCGCCGCGCCCGGCGCCCGATGTCGAGGCGGTGGCCGTCGTCGAGCCCACGGCCGCGGACGAGGAGTCGCCCTTCATCGTCGAGCCGATATCGCCCGATGACATGGAGGCCGCGATCGACACGGGCCCGAGCGTGCTCGCAGATGAGTCGATGGTGGAGGAGATCGCCGGCGACTCCATGGTCGAGACGCCACTACCTGAGGAGCCGCGCTTCGAGGCCGAGGGGCCGGCGGAACCGTCCGGCAAGAAGCGTCATCCCGTGGCGTCCGCCGAGCCCGAGGAGCCACCGGCGCGAACGGAGCGCGGCGGCGGCGACACGCTCGCGCAGATGTTTGCGGCACGATTGGCCGAGTCGGCTCCGACTGTGACGACGGCGCCCGCCAACGCCGAGTTCGATGCGGCGCCGCCGCGCGGAACATCCGTTCGGGTGGACGGCGACAGCCCTCGGGGAGGCGACGCTGCCGCCTCGTCAGGGCCGACGTTGGAGGCGGCGACAGCGGCCGTGCAGAGCGGGCCCGCCGGCGGGGCGGGCCTTCCCGTGGTCGTCATCCGGTTCGGCGATGGCTCAGCGCGCGTCGGTTCCGGCGACCGCGCACGGCTCCGCGAGGTCGTTGATGTACAGAAGCGTCAGGGCGGCATCATCCGGGTCGTCGGCCACTCCTCGAGCCGTACTCGCGACCTGCCACTGGCGGAACACATGCTCGCCAACTTCCAGATGTCGTTGACGCGGGCCGAGGCGGTGGCGAAGGCCTTGGTCTTGCTGGGGGTGCCGCCCGCCGTCGTCCGGGTCGAGGCCCGCAGCGACTCCGAGCCAATCTATTTCGAGTCGATGCCGGCCGGCGAGGCGGAGAATCGCAGGGCAGAGGTTTTCGTCGAGTACTAGATGATGTCAGAAACCGAACGAATGGGGCGTCACCTGGCCCTCGAGGCCGTCCGGGTCACCGAGGCGGCCGCGCTCGCGGCCTCGCGCCTGGTCGGGTGCGGGAACGAGAAGGCTGCCGACCAGGCGGCAGTGGACGCTATGCGCAAGGCGCTGGCGCTGGTGGAGATCGACGGGACGGTCGTGATCGGCGAAGGAGAGCGCGACGAGGCGCCGATGCTCTACATCGGCGAGCGCGTGGGGACGGGCCAAGGTCCGAAGGTCGACATCGCGCTGGATCCCTTGGAGGGAACGACCATCACCGCGCGCGGTGCGCCGAATGCGCTGGCCGTGGTAGCGTTTGCGGACGCGGGCCAGTTCCTCAACGCGCCCGACGTCTACATGGACAAGATCGCCGTCGGCGGTGGGCTGGCGCCGGATGTCGTTGATCTCGACCGTAAGGCGCAGGACAACGTCCGCAGCCTGGCGCGCGCCAAGGGATGCGCGGTCGGTGACCTCGTCGCCTGCATTCTCGACCGGCCGCGGCACGCCGAGCTCATCGCCGCCGTCCGCGACGCCGGCGCCCGCATCTGCCTGATCCCGGACGGTGACGTCGCGGGCGTCATTGCGACCGCGACGCCGGAGACCGGGATGGACATCTACATGGGTATTGGCGGGGCACCGGAGGGCGTGCTCGCGGCGGCGGCCCTCCGCTCGATCGGCGGGCAGATGCAGGGACGGCTCGTGTTTCGCAACGATGAAGAGCGCGCCCGCGCTGCACGCCTTGGGATCTCAGACTTGAACCGAAAGTACAAGCTCGAGGATCTGGCCGGCGGCAACGTTATCTTCGCTGCGACAGGGGTTACCGACGGGACGATGCTCGCGGGGGTGAAGCGCGCCGCGGGCGCTGCGGTCACGGAGAGCATCGTGATGCGATCGAGTTCGGGCACCGTGCGCTGGATCCGCACGCGGCACCGGATCACGAGCTAGCGGTGCCGCTCGGCGCCCCCGCCGGCGTCGAGGCCGATCTCCTCCTGGGCGTGCGCCGATCGGTGACCGGCCGGCGCTGGGTAGCGCCGGCGTACGACGAGCGCCTCGCCTTGGCTCTCGCCCAGCGCCTCGGACTGCCCGAGTTCGTGGCGCGCTTCCTTGCTGCGCGCGGGGTCGCGCTCGAGGATGCCGCAGCCTTCCTGGACCCGACGCTCCGCCATTCGCTGCCCGATCCCTCGAGCTTGCAGGACATGGACCGCGCCGCCGCGCGGCTCGCCGAGGCCATCACGACCGGCGAGGCTGTTTTGGTGTTCGGCGACTACGATGTCGATGGCGCGACCGCAGCGGCGCTCCTCGTCAGGTTCTTCGCCGCATCCGGTGGCCGGATCGAGTTCTACGTTCCCGACCGGTTGCGCGAGGGCTACGGCCCGAACCGCGAGGCGTTGCTGCGCTACGCCGCGTCCGGAGTGCGCCTGGTCGTGACGGTTGACTGCGGCACGCACGCGTTCGCGGCGATCGAGGCGGCGGCGCAGGCCGGCCAGCAGGTGATCGTGGCCGATCACCATGCGGCCGAAGCGCGGCTGCCGGCGGCCTACGCGGTGGTGAATCCGAATCGTCACGACGGCGATGGCCGCTACGGCGAACTCGCAGCCGTTGGCGTGGCGTTTCTGCTCGTCGTGGCGATCAATCGCGCGCTCCGCCGGGCCGGATGGTATGCGGCGCGCCGCGAGCCCGACCTGCGCCAATGGCTCGATCTCGTCGCGCTGGGCACGGTGTGCGATGTCGTGCCGCTGGTCGGAGTGAACCGGGCGCTGACGCGCCAAGGCCTCGCCGTGCTCGGCCAGGGGCACAACGTCGGCCTCCGTGTCCTCTCCGAGGTCGCGGCCGTGCGGGGTGTGCCCGACGTGTTCACCCTCGGCTTCCTGCTCGGGCCGCGCATCAATGCCGGCGGCAGGGTGGGGCAGGCGGATCTCGGAGTGCGACTCCTGACCACGGACGACCCAGCACTTGCGCGCGTCATCGCGGAGCGGCTCGACCGCTTCAACGCCGAGCGGCGCGCGATCGAGGGCATGGTGCTCGACGCGGCGACGCCGCTCGCGGAGCGATCGGTCGCGCGCGGTGAGTCGCTCGTGGTCGTCTCCGGGCAGGGATGGCATCCCGGCGTCATCGGCATCGTCGCCGGTCGTCTCCGCGAGCGCTTCGATCGACCGGCCGTCGTGATCGCGCTCGACGGCGAGACCGGGCGCGGCTCGGGTCGCTCGGTTCCCGGCGTCAACCTCGGCGAGGCCGTCAGCGCCGCACGCCAGGCGGGGCTTGTGCTCGACGGTGGCGGCCACCGCATGGCGGCCGGATTGACGGTGGCGGCTGAGCGCGTTCCGGCACTCGCGGCGTTCCTTGCCCAACGGGTCGCGCTGGCCGATGCCGCGGGGACGGAGGCGACCCTTGCGGTCGATGGGGTCCTGGCCGCCATGGCGGCGGTCCAACCAGACGTGTGCGGGTGGGTCGCGCGCGCTGGCCCGTTCGGCGCGGGCAACGAAGAGCCGGTGTTCGCGCTGTCCGCGCTGCGCGTCGTGCATGCCGAGGTCGTGGGCGGCGACCACGTTCGCTGCATCCTCGCCGGCCGAGATGGTGCACGCCTGCCCGCGATCGCGTTTCGCGCCGCCACCGATTCCATTGGGAGGGAGTTGCTCGCCGCTCGCGGCAGCGAACGCCACGTCGCGGGCTACCTGCGACGTGGCCGGCGCGATGGCGCTGCCGAGCTCCACATCCGCGACATCGCCGTGCCCGGTTGATGCGCGCTTGCTAACGTCCAGCCGACCACCTAGAAACAGAGACGGCCGACCCCATCGTCTAGCGGCCCAGGACGCCAGCCTTTCACGTTGGAAACACGGGTTCGACTCCCGTTGGGGTCACCATCCTCGTAGCCGATGGCGCGCCGTCAGATTCCAGCAAAGCCCTCGATCGCCGAGTCCGGCACCCGCCCCGCCTCGACATCGGTCAGCGCCCGGTCGATGATCTGCAAGCCCTCCTCGGCCTCCGCGGCGCTCAGCGTCAGCGGCGGGGTCAGCTCGATCACGTTCGAGGTGTGTCCGACGTAGTAGAACAGCGCCCCCAGCTGGAAGGCGCGCATCGCTACCTTGGCGCACTCCTTTGTTGCGGGCTCGCGGGTCTGGCGGTCGCGCACGAGATCGATGCCGATGACAAGGCCGCGGCCGCGGACATCGCCGACGAGGGGGTGCTTGTTGGCCAGTTGGCGCAGGCCCTCCTGCAGCTGCCGGCCCCGCGCCGCCGCGTTCTCGACGAGCTTCTCGCTCTGAATCGTGCGCAGCACTGCCCGCCCGACCGAGGCGCAGACCGGGTTGCCGCAGGTCGTCATGACGGTGAGGCCGCGCGGATCGTTCATGATCTCCGCCGGCCCGACGAGGGCGGAGAGCGGCAACCCACCGCCCAGGCCCTTGCCGAAGCTGATGAGGTCGGGGCTCACGCCGTCGGCCTCGAAGGCGTGCATCATGCCCGTGCGGCCGAGCCCGACCTTCACCTCATCGCAGATCAGCAGGATGCCGCGCCGCTTGCACAAGTCGGCGAGGCCCTTCAGGAAGCCGGGCGGCGGAACGACCAGGCCGCCATCGCTCATGATCGCCTCGATCAGCACGCCGGCGATCTGGGCGGGCGGTGCGATCGTGTGCAGGAGATAGTCCAAGTAGTCGAGCACGCGCTGCCCGACGTCGCCCGGAAACACGGGCCGATACGGGTCGGGGTAGGGGACGAACACTTGCCCCGCACGTGGCGAGGTTCGCGTCTGGTGCTGCAGCGGCGAGTAGCCCGAGACCTCGAGCCCGCCGCTCGTCCCACCGTGAGTCCCGCCGATGAAGCAGACGAAACGGCTGCGGCCGGTCGCCGCCGAGACGACGCGGATGAGAGCGTCGTTGGCGTCCGATCCGGCGTGGCCGAGCCATACGCGGCGGTCGCCGTTGCCCGGCACGATGGCCAGAAGTTCCTCGGCCAAGGCGACCGCCGGCTCGTTGGTGATGGTGCACTGGGTAGCGCCCGGCATGTTGCTCAGCGCCTGCGTTGCCGCCTCGACGACGGCCGGATGGCCGTAACCCAGGGCGGCGGCCCCCCAGGTGGATGACAGGTCGAGGATCCGGCGTCCATCCTCGTTGATGATGTAGGAGCCCTTGCCGCCGACCGCGGACATCGGGAAGAAGCGTACCTTCTGCATCTCGGCGGCAACCGCACGCTCACGGGCCTGTAGTGACGCCATGGACGCCTCCCTGTCCCTGAGATGATCGTTGGCGCTGATTGTGCCCGAGGGGGTAGAGGCGGGCAAGAAGACCCGGATTCACGACTCGTGAGCTATGGTGCGCTCTACTCCCGGCAACTAGTGAGGCGGCGTTGACCACGATCAGTCTCTCGAGCGCTCTCGTCGCCCAGCAGTCGGCGGGTAGGTCGCCGCCCGCGCCCGCCGGTGTTGTGGCGGCTAGGTCTCCGGGTGTCGACCCAGACCTCACCGAAGCCGAGCGCCGCACGGTCGCCGAGCTCCGCCGCCGTGATCAGGAGGTGCGCCGCCACGAGCAGGCGCACGCCCGCGCGGGCGGGCAGTATGCGGGGGCGCCGACCTGCAGCTACACGCGCGGCCCTGATGGGCGCCTGTATGCCACGGGCGGCTCGACCCCAATCGATGTCAGCCCGGTGTCCGGCGATCCCGATGCCACGATATGCAAGATGGAGGCGATCAAGCGCGCGGCGTTCGCGCCGGCCGATCCCTCGGATCAGGACCGTGCCGTTGCGGCGCGCGCCGACCAGGAGATCGCGCGCGCCCGCCAGGAAACGAAGGATCTCGGTCCGGAAGGCGCCAACGCCGCGGCGGGTCCGCCGGGTGCGGCCCGTCCGCGGCTGCCCGGCTCGCTCCTCAACATCCTCGCCTGATCCGGCGCGACACGCCGCCGTCGCTCAGAAACTCGCTTCCGCCGGCTCTGCCGCCGCGCGCAGGAGCGCGTCGAACGGCAACAAGACACAGGTATGGCGGCTCTTGTGCGCCGCCACCGGAGCGAACGCCGCGAGCTCAGACCACTCGCCGTCGGGCGCCGAGCCGGTCCCCGTCAGCATGTCGGCCACGGCGCTCCGCACCGCCTCGATCTCTACCGCCGTGTGGCCGGCAGCGTGGGCGCCGATGATCGATGCCGCCGCCTGGCACAGGAGGCACGCCTGCACCACGTGCCCGACTTGGGCAACTCTCCCGTCCGACCGTTTGAGGTCCACCGTCACGCGGTCGCCGCACAGCGGGTTGTCCACCGTCGCGCTCGCATCCGCGTCCGCCAGCCGCCCGTGCCCCACCGCGAGGGCCGCGAGCCTCAGCAGCTCCTTCTGATAAAGCTCGTCCAACGTGCTAGCGCTCCCCAGTCGCGGCGCGGGCGGCGGCGAGCGCTTCGGGCGTGTCGATGTCCTCATGGATGGCGGCATCGGCCATCGTGACCTCCCAGACCTCGGCGGCGTGCTCGGCGAGCAGATGGCGGGCGCCACTGTCGCCCGTGAGGGCGCCGAGCTCGCCGAAATAGGCGGCCGGCCATAGCACCGGATTGCCCCGTTTGCCGTCGAAGACCGGGACGCAGATCGCTCGGCCGTCGTGCTCGATGAACGCCCGCGTGAGCTGATCGAGGTGCTGAGCCGTGATCCGCGGCATGTCGCCGAGGCAGATCAAGGCGCCATCGACGGGCGGCAGCGCCCGCAGACCGGCCGCCAGCGAGGTGCTCAAGCCTTCGGCATAACGGGAATTGTCGACCAGCGTCACGTCAATGCCGCCGAGCGCCTCGCGCACTGCCGCCGCCTCATGCCCGGTGACAACGACGATTGGACGGGCCGATGAGGCGATGGCCGCGTCGACCACGCGCACGACAAGCGGGGCGCCGAACAGCGACTCGAGGAGCTTGTTGCGGGCACCCATGCGCCGCGACATGCCCGCCGCCAACACGATGGCTGCCACGCGCGGCTGTCGCCTCGCATCCTCGGCCGGACGGTCGCGCGGCTGCGGCCGCCCTGGGATCTCCTTGAGCAGCCCGCCGGCGCCCATGCGCATGATGTCCGGCCCGGTCACCGGGATGCCGGCCAGCAATCGGTGGAGGATCAGATCGCCGCCCTGCACGCGCGCTGAACGCGCGGAGCCGGGCAGGCCGAGCACCGCCGTGTCGTCGATGCAGGCGAGCAGCGTGAGGTTTCCCGGATCGACCGGCATGCCGAAATGGACGATGTGTCCTCCTGCCGCCACGATGCCGAGCGG
>VGEJ01000037.1 GCA_016869335.1 Alphaproteobacteria bacterium
CATGGCGCGCGCCGGATACCCGGTCGAGGGCACGGCCCAGGTCTGGCACCGCATGGCGATCGTCGATCCCGAGAGCATTGGCAGGCAAGGCTCCCATCCGGCGACTGCCCAACGATTCATTGCGCTCGAGCAGACCATCGCCGAGATCGCCGGCAAGGTCGCTGCCGGTCAGGCACTCCGTCCCGAGGTTCGCGAGCGCAAGCCCGCCGCGAAAGCCACCGACGACGGCGGCCTGGAGAGTGGCCCGGGGTGGTCGCGCGGCGACTACAACACAGAGGCCAACGGCAGGTAACTGGGCCAGGCGCGAGCAGGGCTGTTGGTGAAAGGCAGCCAATCGCGCTATTCGTAGCGGCGGCCAGAGCCAGCAGCACGGAGCCCGCCATGGACGCCAAGACCTTCGACAAATCGCGCCTGCCCAGCCGGCACGTCTCGGTCGGGCCGGCGAGCGCGCCGCATCGCTCCTACTACTACGCGATGGGCATGACGGAGGCCGAGATCGCGCGCCCCTTCGTCGGGGTGGTCACGACCTGGAACGAGGCGGCGCCCTGCAACATCGCGCTCGCGCGCCAGGCCCAGGCGGCCAAGAAAGGGGTGAAGGCCGCCGGCGGCACGCCGCGCGAGTTCACCACCATCACCGTGACCGATGGCATCGCGATGGGCCACGAGGGCATGAAGTCCTCCCTCGTCAGCCGCGAGGTGATCGCCGACTCGGTCGAGCTGACGGTGCGCGGCCATTGCTACGATGCGCTCGTCGGCCTTGCCGGGTGCGACAAGTCGCTGCCCGGCCTGATGATGGCGATGGTCCGCCTCAACGTGCCCTCGGTGTTCCTCTACGGTGGCTCGATCCTGCCCGGCCGCTTCCGCAATCGCGACGTCACGGTGGTCGATGTGTTTGAGGCGGTCGGCCGGCACAGCGTCGGCGCCATGGACGATGCGACGCTCCACGAGCTCGAATGCGTCGCCTGCCCCTCGGCCGGCTCGTGCGGCGGCCAGTTCACCGCCAACACCATGGCCTGCGTCGCCGAGGCGATGGGGCTTGCGCTGCCCGGCTCGGGCGGCGCGCCGGCGCCCTACGACTCGCGCGATTCCTACGCCGAGGCCGCGGGCGAGCAGGTGATGTACCTGGTCGCCCAGAACATCCGCGCGCGCGACATCATCACCCGCGAGGCGCTCGAGAACGCGGCGGTCGTCGTTGCCGCGACCGGCGGCTCGACCAACGCCGGGCTGCATCTGCCGGCGATCGCCCACGAGGCCGGCATCGACTTCGATCTGCACGAGGTGTGCGCGATCTTCCGGCGCACGCCCTACCTCGCCGATCTCAAGCCGGGCGGCCGCTACGTCGCCAAGGACATGTGGGAGGCGGGCGGCATGACGATGCTGCTCAAGACGCTGCTCGATGGCGGCTTCCTGCACGGCGATTGCCTGACCGTGACCGGTCGCACCATGCGCGAGAACCTGGAGGGCGTGGTGTTCAACGAGGGCCAGGACGTGATGCGTCCCCACGACCGGCCGCTGTCGCCGACGGGCGGCGTGGTGGGTCTCAGGGGCAACCTCGCGCCGCAGGGCGCGATCGTGAAGGTCGCGGGGCTGAAGCGGCTCACTTTCAGCGGTCCGGCGCACGTCTTCGAGTGCGAGGAGGACGCCTTCCGCGCGGTGCAAGAGCGCGCCTACAAGGAGGGCGAGGTGCTGATCATCCGCAACGAGGGCCCGCGCGGCGGGCCGGGCATGCGCGAGATGCTCTCCACCACCTCGGCGATCTACGGCCAGGGCATGGGCGAGAAGGTGGCGCTGGTCACGGATGGCCGCTTCTCGGGCGGCACGCGCGGCTTCTGCATCGGCCACGTCGGGCCGGAGGCGGCGGTCGGCGGGCCGATCGGCCTTCTGCGCGATGGCGACATCATCGATATCGACGCCGAGAAGGGTCTCATCGCGGTGCGCCTGACCGAGGCCGAACTCGCCTCGCGGCGCCAGGCGTGGCGGTCGCCCAGGCCCAATTTCGGCTCGGGCACGCTGTGGAAGTACGCTCAGATCGTGGGCGATGCCGAGAAGGGCGCCGTCACCCATCCCGGCGGCAAGGCCGAGCTGCGCTGCTACGCCGACATCTGATCGGCGCGGTCAGGTGCCGTAGCGATCGTGGTGGCGCAGCCACGCCATCGTCCATTCTTCTTTCTCCTCCTCCTCGTCGCGACCCTTGGGCGCGAGGTCGAGGTAGTTGTAGGTGCCGATCAGCGGGTCGAGCCCGCGGGCGTAGGTCGAGTAGGTGTGGAAGACCTCGCCCACGGCGTTCTTGCAGAAAACACTGAGGCCGGGCGCCTCGTCGCTCGGAAACTCGCTCTTGCGGAAGTTGTAGAGGACTTCACCCTTGGCGAGTTCTTCGGGGCTGAAGGAGACGTGGAAGTCGTGGCTGAAGCTGCTGCCGTACGAGGACACCCACTTGAACTTCCAGCCCATCCGCTCCTTGAACGCCTGGAGCTTGGCGAGCGGGGCGCGTGACACCACGACGAGGGTCACGTCGCGGTTGGCGAGACGGGCGGTGACGCCGTCGAACCCGTCGGCCAGGAAGGAGCAGCTCTTGCAGCGCTCCTCCCAGTCCGGCCCGGATATGAAGTGATAGGTCATGAGCTGGCTCCGTCCGGCGAACAACTCGGCCAGCGTCTCTTTGCCGGCGGGCCCCTCGAACACGTAGGTCTTCTCGACCTTGGTCCACGGCCGCGCGCGGCGCTCGGCGCTGAGCGCATCGCGTACGCGGTTGAACTCCTTCTCCTTCTGCAACAGCGCCTGGCGCGCCGCCAGCCACTGCTCATGCGAGACGATGGAATGCGTCATGTCCGATCTCCGCGCCGGCGCCGCGCCGGCCAATACATAACCGCTCGGTTACCTATCGTCCGCCCAGACCCCGCTGTCAACCGCTTGCGCTACGTGGCGTCGGCGAGGTCGCACCAGACCGGGCCGTGGTCGGAGGGGTTGGGCCGGGCGCGGGGGGCGGCGTCGATGTCGCAGCCGCTCAAGCGGTCGGCCGCTTGGGGCGAGAGCAGCAGGTGGTCGATGCGCAGGCCCTCGTTCGCTTTCCAATAGCGGGCGCGGTAGTCCCAGTAGGAGTAGCGCGCCGGCTCTGGGTGCAGGGCGCGGAAAGCATCGGTCAGCCCGAGCCACTCGAGCTTGCGAAAGCGGGCCCGTTCTTCCGGGTGATAGCAGAGCGTGCCAGCAAGCTTCTCCGGGTCATACACATCGGCCGGCTCGGGCGCGACGTTGTAGTCGCCGCCCAGCACGAACGCCTCCTCGTACGCGAGCAACGCGCGCGCCCGGTCGTACAGGCGGTCGAGGAAGGCGAGCTTGGCGGCGAACCGGTCGGAGGCGAGGTCGGTGCCTTGCGGCACGTAGACCGAGGCCACCCGCACCCCGCCGCTCACCGCCTCGAGGTAGCGGGCACCCTCATCGGCGGCGACGCCGGGCAGGGCGCGCGTCACGTCCTCGAGCGGGAAGCGCGACAGGATGGCGACGCCGTTGTAGGTCCGCTGGCCGTGGAGCGCGAGGTTGTAGCCGAGGTCACCGATCTCGAGTGCCGGGAAGTTGTGATCCTCGGTCTTGGTCTCCTGAAGGAGCGCGATGTCGGGCCGCGCCTCGCGGAGCCAGTCGAGCACGTTCGGCAGCCGCGCCCGGATCGAGTTGACGTTGAAGGCGGCGATGCGCACAAAGCGGGGCGGGGCTACTCGCTCAGCCGACGGCGAAAGAGGCGCCGCAGCTGCACGAGGCGGTGGCGTTCGGGTTGCGCACCTTGAACGAGGCGCCGATCAGCTCCTCGACGAAATCCACCTCGGCGCCGCCGAGGAACTCCTGCGAGACCGGATCGACGACCACCGTCACCTCGCCGGCCGCGAGCACAAGATCGTCACCGTTGCGGGTGCGGTCCAGCGCAAAGCCGTACTGAAACCCGGAGCAGCCGCCGCCCGAGACGGTGATACGGAACACCGTCTCCGGCGGCTCGCCGGACAGGATGGTCCGCAGACGGCGCAGCGCGCTTTCGGTCAGGGTGACGGCAGGGGTATCGTTGGGTGTGGTCATGCCACGTCATCCAAGGGGTATCTGTTATCTAAGGTACGCTGTGCCGCTGTCAATTTGTTGATCGTGGCGGGACCCGGCGGTAGGGTCCGCCATGGTCGGGCCGAGCCGGCGCGCTCCGTTCGCATGCGATCCAGCGCGAAGCCGCGGCCGCCGGCACCCCGAGCCGGAGAGCGCGACCCGGACCTGCTTCCAGCGCGACCGCGACCGCATCGTTCATTCCACCGCCTTCCGCCGGCTCAAGCACAAGACCCAGGTGTTCGTGTACCACGAGGGCGACTACTACCGGACACGCCTGACCCACTCGCTCGAAGTGGCGCAGATCGCGCGCTCGATCAGCCGCCAGCTTAGCCTCGACGAGGACCTGACGGAGGCCCTGGCGCTGGCGCACGATCTCGGCCACACCCCGTTCGGCCACGCCGGCGAGGAGGCGCTCCACGCGTGCATGGCGCCTCATGGAGGGTTCGACCACAACGCCCAGACCCTGCGCATCCTGACCCGGCTCGAGCAGCGCTATGCCGAGTTCGATGGCCTAAACCTGACGTGGGAGGCGCTCGAGGGCGTCGTCAAGCACAACGGCCCGCTGCTCGGCCGCGATGGCGTGCCGGTGCGGCCGCCGCTGCCGGCGGCCATCGCCCAATACGGCCGCGAGCACGATCTCGAACTCGCGACGTGGCCGAGCGCCGAGGCGCAGGTGGCCGCGCTGTCCGACGACATCGCGTACAACAACCACGACATCGACGATGGCTTGCGCGCGGGCCTGTTCGAGCTGGCTGAACTGGCTGCCGTCCCGCTGGTCGGGGACGTATTGACCCTGGTGATGCAAACCTATCCAGGCATCGAGCGCGGGCGTCTGGTGCACGAGACCATCCGCCGGGTCATCGACCGCATGGTGCAGGACCTGATCGGCGAGACGGAGCGCCGCATCACCGCCGCGGGACCGCAAAGCGCGGCCGAGGTCCGTGCGCTCGGTCGTCCGCTCGTTGCGTTCTCTCCGGCCATGGCCGAACACGACCGCACGCTGAAGGACTTTCTCCTCCGCCGCATGTACACCCACTACCGCCTGAACCGCTCTCACGCCAAAGCGCGCCGCATCGTGACCGACCTGTTCGGTTTCCTGTTGTCCGAGCCCGACTGCCTGCCCGACGAATGGCGGGCGCGGGCGGCCGGACCCAGCCATCCGGTGACGGCCCGGCTCGTCGCCGACTACATCGCCGGGATGACCGACCGCTACGCCATCGCCGAAGCCCGGCGCCTGTTCGAGCTGGATACGGGCATCTGATCGATGAACTATTTCGGCTACTTGAGGGACATCGTCAAGAATGAGATTGAGGCCGCGACGGGGTGCGGCGAGCTCCCGACCGGGCTCGATCTCGGCGCGCTCGCGGTGACCCAGCCGCCCGAGGTCGCGCACGCCGACGCAGCCAGCAATGCGGCACTCGTGCTGGCGCGCCAGGCCAAGCAAGCGCCGCGCGAGATCGCCGCGTTGCTCGCGGAGCGGCTCGCCCGGCACCCCGATATCGTCGCGGCAACCACCGCGGGACCGGGCTTCATCAATCTCCGCCTGAGCGATGCGTTCTGGCGCGATCGGCTGCGCGAGGTACTGGCGGCGGGCGTGCGCTATGGCGATTCCCGGCTCGGCGGCGGGGCCGAGGTCAATGTCGAGTACGTCTCGGCCAACCCGACCGGGCCGCTACACGTCGGCCATGGGCGGGGCGCCGTGTTCGGCGATGCGCTGGCGGCGCTCCTCGAGAAGGCCGGCTACGCCGTCACCCGGGAGTACTACATCAACGACGCTGGCGAGCAGATGCGCGTGCTGGCCGACTCGCTCTTCCACCGCTACCGCGAAGCGATGGGAGAGCAACCGGGGCCCGTGCCAGAGCGCAGCTATCCCGGCGAGTACCTCATCCCGGTGGCGGCCAAGATCGCCGAGGAGTCGCGCGCGCCCGGCGGAACGGACTGGCGCACCAAAAAGCGGGAGGAATGGCGCGAGTTCTTCGCTAACCGCGGCGTCGCCGAAATGATGGACGCAATCAAGGCGGACTTGGGCGCCCTTGGCATTCGTCACGACACGTTTTTCTCAGAACGCGACCTGCAAAGGCCCGACCACGACACGAGCGAGGTCGCCGAGACGGTGAAGCAGCTCATGCGCCAGGGCGATATCTACACAGGCGTGCTGGCGCCGCCCAAGGGCATGACGGTAGATGACTGGGAGCCGCGCCAGCAAGCGCTGTTCCGCGCCACCCGGTTCGGCGATGACATCGACCGCCCGTTGCAGAAGTCGAGCGGCGAGTGGACGTACTTCGCCTCCGACATCGCCTACCACCGCGACAAGTTCCGGCGCGGCTTTCGCACCATGATCGACGTCTGGGGCGCCGATCACGGCGGCTACGTCAAACGCATGAAGGCCGCGGTGGCGGCGATAACGGGCGGGCAGGGCGACCTCGACGTCAAGATCTGCCAGCTCGTCAACGTGCTGAAGGATGGTCAGCCGGTGCGCATGTCGAAGCGGGCAGGGGATTTCATCGCGCTGCGCGCGGTGGTGGACGAGGTGGGCAAAGACGTGGTGCGTTTCATCATGCTGACGCGGCGCAACGATGCCCCGCTCGACTTCGATCTTGCGCGAGTCGTCGAGCAGTCGCGCGAGAACCCGGTATTCTACGTCCAGTACGCGCATGCTCGGGCCTGCTCGGTGCGGCGCCACGCCCGCGAGGCCTTCCCCGATCTCGACTTAGGCCCGACGGCACTGCCGGCAGCCGATCTGACGCTGCTGGCCGATGCGGACGAGATCGGCCTGATCAAGCGCCTCGCCTATTGGCCCGAATTGGTCGAGAGTGCCGCCGTGGCGCATGAGCCGCACCGCATCACCTTCTATCTGCACGACGTCGCGGCCGCCTTCCACGCGCTATGGAACAAGGGCACGGGCGATGCAGCGCTGCGCTTCATCGTTGCGGAGCAGCGCTCGCTCACGCTGGCGCGCCTCGCGCTGGTTGTGGGCGTGGCCAGTGTCGTGGCATCCGGCCTCGCGGTGATCGGGGTCACGCCGCTCGAGGAGCTGCGCTGAAAATGCGCTGGCCGCGGCGTCAGGAGGCGGCCGCGCCGGCGCCCAAGGCGCGCCCGCCGACGAATCTTCGCGGCGTGCTCCTCGTGGCGCTGTCGATTGTCGTGGTCGCCGCGGCGGGCGCGGCCATCTGGTACGCTTATGAGGAGGGTCTGCGCCGCGGCATCGCGCTGTCGCCGCCACTCATTCAGGCCGACACCCGCCCAACCAAGGTCGCGCCGGAGGAACCCGGCGGGGAGCAGGTTCCCGACCAGGACAAGCTGGTGTTCGATGTGCTCGACCCGGCGGCGGCGCCCGAGCGTGAGGAGCGCCTGCTTCCGACCCCCGAAGAGCCGTTGCGCCGCCCCGTGGCCGAGCCTCCCTCGCTGCCCCAGCCGGATGTGCTTTCGGCGCCGGTTGCCGGTACCCCGCCGGCGCCGGAGCCGGCGGTGCTATCAGCGCCATCCAGCGAGCCGGCGCCGCGGCCCGAGCAAAAGCCGGTGGTGGCGGCGCACACGGTTACCAGTCAGGCGACGGCGCCGGACGGTGGCTATCGCGTCCAGCTCGCGTCGTTCCGCGACGAGCGTCAGGCCGCACAAGCGTGGCAGCACATGCTCGCTCGGCATCGCTCCTACCTTGGCGGCTTGCAGCCTTCTCTCGTGCGCGCCGACCTCGGCCGCGACAAGGGGGTCTATCATCGCGTGCAGGCCGGGCCGATTCCCGACGCCGCCACCGCTCGGGCGCTGTGTGCCGCCCTTAAAGGACGCGGCCAGGACTGCCTCGTGGTCGCTCCGTAGCCGATGCCACGGGCGGTGATCTTCGGCTGTGAGGGCGCGGCGCTCACGGCCGCGGAGCACGCGTTCTTCGCCGCGGCGGACCCGATCGGCTTCATCCTGTTTGCGCGCAATTGCGTCGCGCCGGAGCAGCTCGCGGCGCTGTGTCAGTCGCTCCGCGCCTCGGTCGGCCGACCGGATGCCCCGATCCTCATAGATCAGGAGGGCGGGCGGGTCGCCCGGCTCAAGCCGCCGCACTGGCCGGCTTTTCCCGCCGCTGCCTCCTTCGGCGCGCTGGCCCAGCATGATCCGTCCGGTGCGGTCGAAGCCGTCGGTCTGGCGTATCGCCTGATGGGCGCGATGCTGGCGGAGGCCGGCATCGACATAGACTGTGCCCCGGTTCTCGACCTCGCCGAACCGGGCGCGCACGCCGCGATCGGCGATCGCGCGTTTTCGGGCGACCCGGCGACCGTGGTCAGCCTCGGGCGGGCGGCAGTGGCGGGGCTCCTCGGCGCCGGTGTGTTGCCGGTGGTCAAGCACCTCCCCGGGCACGGCCGGGCGTTGGTCGACAGTCACGACCAGACCCCGCGAGTCGGCGCCAGCCGCGTGGAGCTGGAGGCGCGCGACTTCATCCCGTTCCGGGCGCTAAACGATGCGCCCTGCGGGATCGTCGCGCACGTGGTCTACGAGGCGCTTGATCCGCGCGCCCCGGCGAGCGTTTCGGGCCGCGGCCTCGAGGTCATCCGCCACGCGATTGGCTTCCGCGGGGTCTTGCTGTCGGACGACATCGGGATGCAGGCGCTCGCTGGATCGCCGGCCGAGCGCGCCCAGGCAACGCTCGCCGCCGGGTGCGATATCGCGCTGCACTGCAATGGCCGGCTCGACGAGATGCGCGCCGTAGCGGCAAGCGTCGGGCCGCTGACGGAAGCGGCCAGCGCACGGTTGCGGCGGGCCCGGGACGCGGTTCCGCCGGCGGCGCCGTTCGACGCCGGGGCAGCGCACGCGCGGCTCGCAACGCTCCTGTGCGACGCCGCCCAGGGTGGCACATGACGGAACTCGGCGCGATTCTCTTCGGCATCTCGGTCTGGGTGCTGCCCGCACTGCTCGCCATCACGTTTCACGAGGCGGCGCACGGTTATGTCGCCTGGCGCCTGGGCGACGACACCGCCTACCGGATGGGGCGCGTCACCTTCAACCCGCTCCGACACATCGACCCCTTCGGCACCGTGCTGCTTCCCGGGCTCCTGCTCGCGCTCGACTCGCCGTTCCTGTTCGGCTACGCCAAGCCCGTGCCAGTGAACTTCGCGCGGCTGCGCCGGCCCAAGCGCGATATGGTGTGGGTGGCGGCTGCCGGCCCGGCCGTCAACGTCGCGCTGGCCTTCGTCGCGGCGCTGTTGACCCACCTCGTGCCGGTGCTGCCCGACTTCGTCGCCGAATGGTTCGCGCGCAACCTCAAGAACACGCTTGAACTCAATCTCGTACTGGCCGCCTTCAACATGATCCCGATCCCGCCGCTGGATGGTGGCCGGGTCGCGGTCGGCCTCCTGCCGCCGCCCTACGCGCTCATGCTCGCGCGGCTCGAACGCTACGGCTTGTTGATCATCATGGGCGGGCTGTTCTTCTTGCCCCTGGTGCTGGCGCAGCTCGGCGTGCGCGTCAACTTGCTCTTGTGGATTATCGGCCGGCCGGTAGACTTCATGATCAGAGCGATCCTCACTCTCACCGGGCACACGTGAGCGCGATGGGCAAGCTGTTTGAGGACGACGGCGTCGAGGCTCCCGCCCACCCGAGCCTGATCGTCGATCTCGGCGCCTACGAGGGGCCGCTCGATGTGCTGCTGACGCTGGCGCGCCAGCAGAAGGTGGATCTCGCCCGCATCTCGATCCTGCGCCTGGCCGAGCAGTTCCTGGCGTTCATCGCCGAGGCCCGCGCGCTGCGGCTCGAGATCGCCGCCGACTACCTGGTGATGGCGGCCTGGCTAGCCTATCTCAAGTCGCGCCTCCTGCTGCCCGAGCCGAGCGGGGAGGACGAGCCGAGCGGCGTGGAGATGGCAGAGCGGCTGGCGCTTCAGCTCCGCCTGCTCGAGGCGATGCGCGGTGCCGCGGAGCGCCTGATGGCGCGCGACCAGCTCAACCGCGACGTTTTCCCGCGCGGCGCGCCAGAAGGGATCCGGCTGGTTCACCGGACCGCCTTCGCGGTATCCCTGTACGAGCTCCTGCGGGCCTACGGCGAGTGCCACCATCGCGGACCGGTGCCGACGCTGGAACTGGCGAGCCCCGTGGTCCATACCATCGAGGCGGCGCTGAGGCGGATGGCGCGGTTGCTGGTCGGGTGGCCCGAGTGGAGGGTGCTGGAAGCGTTCCTCCCGCCCGAGCCTGGCAACGGCTTCGCGCGCCGCAACGCGCTCTCGGCAACGTTGTCAGCGAGTCTGGACCTGGCCAAGAGCGGACGGGTCCAGTTGCACCAGCATCGGCCGTTTGGCCCGATCTTTGTCCGGCCGCAGCCGCATGGCTGAGCGCGACCCGCAGGTGCGCATGATCGAGGCGCTGCTGTTCGCGGCGGCCGAGCCGCTCGATCAGGCCAGCCTTGCGGCACGCTTGCCGGAAGGGGCGGACGTGGCGGCGCTGCTGGACGCCCTGCAGCAGGAGTACGCGGGACGCGGCGTCAACCTCGTCTGCGTGGCCGAGAAGTGGGCGCTGCGCACGGCGCCCGACCTGGCCTTCTTGCTGCAGCGCGAGGTCGCGCGGACCCGCAAGCTCTCGCGCGCTGCGCTCGAGACGCTGGCTATCGTCGCCTATCACCAGCCGGTCACCCGCGCCGAAATCGAGGACATGCGGGGTGTATCGCTGAGCAAGGGCACGCTCGACCAGCTCCTGGAGCTTGGATGGGTCGGACCGCGCGGGCGGCGGCGTAGCCCCGGCCGACCGGTGACCTATGGCACCAGTGACGCCTTCCTCGAGCATTTCGGACTCGCCGCGATCGGCGATCTGCCCGGGCTCGACGAGCTCAAGGCCGCGGGGCTGCTCGACTTCCGGTCGACCGATCCGGGAGCGAACCCAGATCGGGAGCCGGAGACACGCCACCCGCCGCGGCTCGCGGTAGTGGCGACGGCGGACGCGGCTCCGGACGCTGTGACAGGCGAGGATCCAGCCGAATCGCCTGCGTCCGCCGATGAGCCCGCCGCCCGCGCCTGACGTCTGACCCGCGGCGGGCCGTCGATCCGGCGACTGATCCGTCCGTTGACGGAGAATGGGGAGGCGAAGGCTCGCACATCGGGCGGTTTGGGGCACCAGGAATGGGTTGCAAATGCGAATGCGTTGCATTAGCGTATCGCCGCCAACCCGGATCACTAACCCAGATCAGGGCGGCTCATCGGCCTATGCGGTGACCATTGTCCATGACCCCAACCAGACTGACGCGCGCGACCCTCGCACTCGCGGGTGGGCTCGGGCTCGCGGCAGCATCCGCCGCGGCTGCGGACGAGGTCAACGTGTACTCGTCACGGCAGGAGTATCTTTCCACCCCGTTCTTCGACGGATTCGCCGGGGAGACCGGGATCACCGTGAACACCGTCTACTTCAAGCAGGGGATGATGGAGCGGCTCCAGGCCGAGGGGGCTAACAGCCCCGCCGACCTCGTCATGACGGTCGACATCGCGAGCCTCCAGGCGATGACGGACGCCAGGCTGTTTCAGCCCGTCGAATCGAGCGTGCTCGAGGCCAACGTCCCGGCGCAGTTCCGCGGCTCCGATGGCCTTTGGTTTGGGCTCACGACGAGGGCGCGCGTGATCTACTACGCCAAGGACCGGGTCGCGCCCGCCGAGCTTTCGACCTACCTCGCGCTCGCCGAAGACAAATGGCGCGGGCGGATCTGCATGCGCTCGGCGCACCACGACTACAACCGGGCGCTCATCGCCGCGGTGATTCTGCACTATGGCGAGCCCGCCGCCGAGCAGTGGCTGCGCGGCCTCAAGGCCAACCTGGCACGGCGCCCGCAGGGCAATGACCGCGATCAGGTCAGGGCGATCAAGGAGGGCGTGTGCGACCTCGCGCTCGGCAACACCTACTACATGGCCAAGATGATGGCCGACCCGGAGCAGAAACCGTGGGCCGAGGCGGTTGCCATCTTCTTTCCGGATCAGGGCGCCAACGGCACCCACGTCAACGTCAGTGGCGCCGCCATCGCGCGTTATGCGCCCAATCGCGACGCCGCGATCCGGTTGCTCGAGTACCTCAGCAGCGACGATGCCCAGCGCCTCTATGCCGAGGCCAATTTCGAGTATCCGGTGAAGCCGGGCGTCGCCTGGGCGCCCATCGTCGAGTCGTGGGGCCGCTTCACGGCCGATGCGACGCCGCTGAGCCACATCTCCTTGTGGACCAGCACCGCGACGATGCTGATCGATCGCGTCGGCTTCGACGAGTAGGGAGCCGGGTGCGGTCGGCAACGAGTTCCGGTGACCGCACTCTCGTTTGACCGCCGCGCGGGGCGTTCATCGCCGCGGCCGTGGGCAATCGATCGCTGGCGCATCGGGGCGCTGCTCGGGGGACTGGTCGTGGGTGGTCCGATCCTGGCGGTGCTCGGTCTGGCAGCGACGGCGGGGGCGGGGGTCTGGCCGCACCTCTGGGCCAACGTACTGCCGAACCTGGCGCGCACCAGCGCCCTCCTCCTGCTCGCCGTCGGGCTCGGGACCTTCGTCATCGGGGTCGCCACGGCGTGGCTGACCACGATCTGCGAGTTCCCAGGGCGCCGCATCCTGGCGTGGGCGCTGCTCGCCCCGCTTGCCGTCCCGGCCTACGTCAACGCCTACGTCTACACCGCCGTGCTGGACTATCCCGGCCCGGTACAAGCGGCCCTGCGCACGACGTTCGGCTGGGCCTCGGCGCGCGACTACTGGTTTCCCGAGGTGCGAAGCCTCGGGGGGGCCGCGTTCATGTTGACGCTGGTGCTGTACCCTTACGTCTATCTGCTCTGCCGTGCGGCTTTCCTCGAACAGTCCGTGTGTGCGCTCGAAGTGAGCCGGACGCTCGGCTGCGGCCCGTGGCGGAGCTTCTTCGCCATCGCCTTGCCGCTGGCGCGCCCGGCCGTCGCCGCTGGCCTGATCCTGGTCGGCCTGGAAACGCTCAACGACTACGGCACGGTCGATTACTTCGCGGTCAACACCTTCACCCGCGGCATATTCACGGTGTGGTTCGGGATGAACAGCGTGGCGGGTGCCGCTCAGATAGCGGTGCTCCTCCTCGCCATCGCCGTGCTCCTGATCACCCTCGAGCGATGGCAGCGCGCGCGCCTCCGGTTCCACCACACCTCCGCGCGTTACCGACCGCTGACCCGTCACCGGCTGCGTGGGGCGCGCGCCGCGGCGGCCGTGGTGGCGTGCGCAAGCCCGGTCGCTCTCGGCTTTCTGTTCCCCGCCGGCGTCCTCGTCGCGCTGAGCGCGCCTTATCTGTTCACGACCTCGCCGAGCGGCATCGGCCGCGCCGCCGTCACGAGCCTGGCACTCTCCGGTGCCGCCGCGGCGCTCGCCCTGGTCATGGCGCTGTTCCTGGGCTACGCCGTGCGCCAACGCCCGCGCGACACGTTGGTCCGGGGAGCGAGCCGGCTCGCGAGTTTCGGCTACGCGCTACCCGGCGCGGTGCTCGCGGTCGGCGTATTGGTTCCCCTCGGCTGGTTCGACAACGCGCTCGACGGATGGCTCCGGACGAACGCGGGCATCTCGACCGGGCTCTTGCTCAGCGGGACCTTCGTCGCCCTCGTGTTCGGCTATGTTGTGCGCTTCCAAGCGGTCTCCGCCGGCGCCGTCGAGGCGGGCTTGAGCAAGATCACTCCCAGCATGGACCAGGCGGCCCGGGTG
>VGEJ01000038.1 GCA_016869335.1 Alphaproteobacteria bacterium
TTCGCCAAACAGCGCACGCTCACCCGCGATGGACTTCCTCTCGGGGTGGGAGTACCGTTGTCCGTCAGGGAATAGGTGGTTTGAAATTCCTATACGCCGCGCTGCACATCCAATATCAGACAGGCCCGAGGCCCGGAGAGCTTAGGATATTTGCCCACAGCCGCAGTAACAGCAGCGCGCTGACGCTGCGCGCTTGGAAGTTTCCCTTGGCCACGTCCGTCAGCACCGCCTGCTCCAGGTGCAGTTCACCCACCAGGGGCTTGAGCCGGGCGTTCTCCTTCTCCAACTGCTTGAGGCGCCGGGCCTGGTCAACCTTCAGCCCCCCCGTATTCCCGCCGCCAGCGGTAGTGGCCCTTGTCCGTCACAGCAGCCTCGCCGCAGGCCGTCAGCACATCCTTGCCTTGGGCTAACTTGACCTCGATCTCCCGCAGCTTGGCCGCAGCTTTAGACGCACTCCTTTGGGCATTTCTTGATCCTTTCCAGTGTCAGCAAATCGGAATCTTCTCTCACTCGAACTGGATCAGTTAGTTCACGCCGGTCACCACCAGAGGCTAACCTTCGCGGCCCTTCATAGGATCTATCCCCCGCCGAGGGCCGGAAGAGCCTCGCAGGCTACATACTGCGCGCGCCGTTCTCGCTTGAGAAGATGGCTTACGACAGGGCGAGCGGCGCCGCGTTCGTACTGCGCGACCATAGCAGGAACGGCATCTTCGTAACCGTCGCGGGCCGCGGCGAGGTGTGCATCCAAGACGAGGAACTGCTGCTCGGCAACTCCTGAACGATTGCGCTCGGCCAGCCGGCCGCGGCGACCGCTCGTCCCCCTCAAGTACGCCTGCGAGAGCTCGAACTAGATCCGACGATCGAGTCGTACAGTCCGGGGTCTGTCGCGCCCTCGGTATTGAAGACCAGCACCCGGGATCGAGAGCCCAGGCCGGCGCGGCGCGCGAGCGCCGGCTCGGACAGGATGGCCAGCAGCCCCGCGAGGCCGGCGCCTCCCGACTCTCCGGCGACGATGCGCGCATCGCCGCCCGCGGGCTCGGCGAGCCGGCGCATCGCCTTCAGCGCCCAATCGTCCGCGATGCTGACAAAGCAGTCTGCGCCTCGCTCGAGGATCCGCCAAGCGAGCGTGGAGGGTTCGCCGCAGGCAAGCCCAGCCATCACCGTGTCCAGCTCGCCGCCGACGGCGACGCGCTCGCCGGCCTCAGCGCTGCGGTAGAGGCAATCTGCCTTGTCCGGCTCCACGACGATGAAAAAGGGGCGCTCCGCGCCGAGACTTTCCCAGAAGTGCGAAAGCACCGCGGCGGCGAGCCCTCCGACCCCTCCCTGCGCCAGGACGTGCGTCGGCCGCTCAGTCGCGCGCATCTCAGCCGTCGCCTCGCGCACCATCACCGTGTAGCCCTGCATCACGTCGCGCGGGATGTCTTCGTACCCAGGCCACGCGGTGTCGGAAACCACGCGCCAGCCGTTGCGGGCCGCATCCTCGGCGCATCGCCGCACGCTGTCGTCGTAATTGCCGCCGCTGCGCATGATCAGCGCACCGTAGGCTGCGATCGCCTCCTCGCGCGCCCGGCTGACTCTTTCGTGGAGATAGATGATTGCCCGGCAGCCGAACGTCCGGGCGGCCCATGCCACGGCGCGGCCGTGATTGCCGTCGGTCGCGCAGGTGACCACGACCTCGGCGGCAGGCTCCTTCTGCGCGAGCAGGCGCCGCACGGCGTAGGCTCCGCCGAGCGCCTTGAAGCTGCCGACGCCGAAGCGCGCGCCTTCGTCCTTGACGAGTAGCGCCGCGAGCCCAAGCTCGCCCGCCAGCCCGACGAGACGCACGAGCGGAGTAGGAGCGTAGCCGGGCCAGCTCTCGATCTCGGCGCACGCCCGGTCACCGGCGGCCAGGCTGAGCACCTGGCGCTCGCCATCGCCGTAGGCAAGCCCGCGGTCGGCGCGGGGATTCGGCAGGTAGGCGGTCAAGAGCGCGCGGAGAGGAAATCGTAGGCGGTGAGCGCGTGCACGCGAAACACCGCCATCAGGTCGTCGATCTCGACATATTCGTCCGGAGCATTATTGTTGTGCGGAGTGGCGCCGTACACCACGCTCGGAATGCCGAGCAGGCGGTAGAGGCGCGAGTCGGAGAAGCCGTGCCGCAGGGTGATCGCCGGCCGCCGGCCGATGATCTCGTGGCCGTTGCGCTGCACGGCCTGCACGATCTCGCTCCCGGGATCGGTCCAGTTCGGATCCGCGCCGTCGAGCTCGCGCAGCGTGATTCCCGGCACCTGCGCCAGCCGGGCCGCGGCCTGCGACACGACCTCGCCGCGCGACAGGCCGGGCGGAAAACGGATGTCCACCAAGGCGCGCGCGCGGCTCGGGACCTGATTGATCTTCTGGCCGCCCTGCATGAGCCCGACGTTCACGGTGATGCGCTTGAGCGTCTCGGTCTCCCCCGGGCCCGCCATGGGCTCCGATATCGGAGCCGCGGCGTCGATCGCCGAGCGCAGCGCCTCGGGTACTGGGCACTCGATCGACTCGAGGTCCTGCAGGCCGGCGAGCGCCTTAGCGAGGCGCTCGACGGCGTTCACCCCGAGGTAGGTATGCGCGCCGCCCGCGGATTTGCCGGCGGCCTCGATCTCGAGCCACAGGAAGCCCTTCTCGCCGAAGCGCGCGACGTGGGGAGAGCCCACGTCGCCGCTGATCATGGCGTCGCCGAGCGAGAGCGGCTCGTTCTCAATGAGATAACGGGTGCCCCACCGGGCGCCGCTGCCTTCGTCCGCGACCAGCGTCACGACGTACTCTCCCCGGATCTCGCGGCGCACCTCGGCAAGTGCGGCGAGCGCCCGCACCCCGGCCGTGACGCCCGCCTTCATGTCGCATACCCCGCGGCCGTAGATGCGGCCGTCGCGCACCACGCCGCCGAACGGTGGCACGCTCCACTGGGCGGCATCGGCCACCGGCCCGGTGTCCAGGTGCCCGTTGAAGACCAGGCGCCGGCCAGACGCCGTGCCCGCGATGCGGGCGACGACGTTGACCATCGGCTCCTTGCCCACGACCTTGCGCACTTCGACCCCGGGAATGCGCGAGAGCTCCGCCACGCACACTTCGGCGATGGCGTGCGTGTCGCCCGGCGGATTCTGGCTGTCGGTCGCCGCCAGGCGGGCGCACAGCGCGACGACCAGGTCGCGCTCGTCCTGCAAACCTCTCAAGAACGCGGTGCGGAGGTCAGCCACAGATGCGCGCCGCCGCGTAGGCGACCGCCTTCGCCGCCGTCACGAGGTCCTTGAGCTGCACGCGCTCGTCGGGCGTCGGCCATTCCTTGTAGATGCGGATATCGCCGGGGCCGTACTGCACGGTCGGCACGCCGAGGGCGGCGATGAGATTGCCGTCGCCGACATTGCCGATGCGCCCGTGGGCGCCGACGTAGGGGGGTGCGCCGGACGCTAGGCGCTGGCCCTCGGCCAGGGCGGTCACCAGCGGATGGTCCTTCGGGCACTCCATCGGCAGCTGGTTCCAGGTGATCTCGGTGCCGGGGGCCGGGATCGTAAGCTCGTAGTCGAATGCCGGCTTGTCGCGCTTGATCCCGTCCAGCAGGCGGCGCAAGTCCTCGCGGATGGAATCGAGGGTCTGCCCGGGTACGGTACGCAGCTGAAACGTCAGGTCCGCCTCGCGCGTCGTGAGCCCGGTGTGGTTCTTGAAGTAGTAGTGCTCCTTGTGGAGGGTGTCGAAGGTGTGCATCGGGAAGCCCGGCAGCTCGGGGTGCGGCTTGAAGGTCAGCCACCCGCCGGGCGGTATCGGCTCGAGGCTCGGGCCGATGCGCCGCACGATCTCGGCCTGCTGCTCGATGGTGTTGTAGTACGCCGCCCGTGCTTCCTTGCTGAAGCGGAAGAAAAGATCCGGGGTGCGCGTCTTGATATGCACCATGACCACGCCGACGCAGATGTTGGCGACGGTGTTGTTCGAGTGCTCCATGTTGATGCAGTAATCCGTGCGCACGCCGTGCTTGACCAGCGCGCGCGTGCCCGCCCCGCCCAGCTTGTGAGCGACCACGGGAGTGATGACGACGTCGCCCTTCAGCCGCAGGCCCGAGCGCACGATCGCCTCGATGCCGCAGATGGCGGCGACCAGGCCGCCCTTGTCGTCGTGTGCTCCCATGCCCCAGACCCAGCCGTTCTCGAACTTTGCGCCGTAGGGGTCGACCGACCAGCCGGGCATCTCGACGCCCGGATCCATGTGGCCGTTGAGCATCAGGCTGGGCGCGCCGCCCGTGCCTCTCAGCCGGCCGATCGGTTGCCGGCTCGCCTTCTTGGCATCGAACGGATGCGCTACCGGCATCATCTCGACCTCGAGGCCCATGTCGGCCAGGTAGTTCGCGAACAGATCGGCGATCTCGTGCTCCTGGAACGCGGAGCTCGGGATGCGGATCGCCGCCTGCTCGAGGGCGAGGATCCTATCCTGGTCGACGTGGGCGAGGATCTTGCGCTGCAAAGAGTCGTCGGGCACGGCTAGTCCATCCGGATGACGTAGGGTTCGTCGGTCGGGAACTTGCTTGAGATCAGCTCGCCGCCGCCCGCCCGGACGACGAACATGTCCTGGATGTGCCAATGGTCGACGTGCGGCTCCATTGCGATCACCATGCCCTCCTCCAGCCTGATCGGGTTGTCGCGCGCGATGACCGGCTCCTGCTGGTGCCACCACGCGCCGACGCCGTGCCCGGCGAGCATCGAGTGGTAGGGCCGGTAGCGCGCGCCGAAGCGCTCGGCGACGAAGGCGAACACCTCGCCGGCCGTGGTGCCCGGGCGCAGCTTGTCCGCGGCGGCGCCGTAGATCTCGCGCACGATGCCGTAGCTCCTGCGCTGCTCGGCGCTCGGCTCCCCCATGATCGCGTTGCGCGACTGGTGGCCGGGATAGCCCTGGACATACGCCACATAGTCGGTGCGCACGACGTCGCCCGGCAGGAACTGGGAATCGCTCTCGCCGCCGTAGGGGACCGTGTTGCGGTCGGAGTTCAGGATGCCGTGCGCCCAGTTAGCGCCGCGCCGGATGCAGGAGGCGACCAGCCGGCTGTGGACGGCGCGCTCGGTCTCGCCGCGGGCGATGGTCGGGAACACCTCGAGATAAGCGTCGTCGAGCAGATCGGCGCCTTTCTTCAGCAGCGCGATCTCGCCCGGGGTCTTGACCCAGCGCACCCGGTTCATCAGCGCGGTGCAGTCGATCATCGCCAACCTGGGCAGGCGGCCGCCGATGTACTCCCAGTCGCGTGCGTTCACGTAGTCCTTCTCGAAGCCGACGCGCTGCGCCGCGAGGCTCATCTCGTCGAGCAACTTGCACAGCCGGTGCACCGGCGGCTCGCTGTAGCCGGCGTACACCTCGACGCGCTTGACCCAGGAGTCGCGCCTCGTCAGCTGCTCGGCGATCGCATTGAGCACGACGACCGGCTCGCCTTTGCGCGGCCAGACGAGGTACACGCCGCGCGGCGAGTCGGCGAGGTCGAGGTGGCGGGCGAGCGTGCCCGGATAGGCGAGGCCCGAGAGATAGGTGAAGTTGTTGCCCGAGCGCGCCACGACGGCGGCGAGCTTCTGCTCGTCCATAAAGCGGTTCAAGCGCTCGACGTTGACCAGCATGGGCTGCTGTCTCCTCGAAAAAACTCGGTTCAGGGTGACGCGGTGCTGCAGGCCGCGCGCAGCGCTGCGGCGATGACCGGCGCGTCGTCGGGCTTCAGCCCGGCCGGGTCCACGACCAGCATGCCTTCCTGGGCACGCCGCTCGCTCAGATGGACCGGCGGCGATCCCGCCTGCAGCCGCAGGCTGATCTGGTAAGCGCTCGCCCTGAGGGCAGCCTCGTCGAACACGAGCTCCAGCACCGGGTAACGCCCGGTGACCGCACCCGACAGGAGGGTCGCTTTCAGATGCGGCGTACCCTTGAGCGCGGTGGCGAGCGCCTCGAGCTGCTCCTCCTGCAATCGCGTCTCGCCCGCGCTGTCTGCGGCCGCGAAACGCTCGAGGGCTACGAGCAGGCCGACGATCTGCTCCTTGGCAACCTTGAAGCCGCGGCCGAGGCCGTGATGCGGGAAGGCCCGGAGCAGTTCCTTCGACAGCAGCCCCTGCGGCGGGTCCCAGGTCTGCGGCGAGACATCCATGTCGAGCTGCTGGATCAGGGCCGCCGAGATGAGCTCGCGCCGGCCGCACAGGATCCCGGTTCCCTGGGGGCCGCGGATCGCCTTGCCGCCGCTGAACGCGACCAGCGTCGCTCCCTCGGCGATGAAACGGCACAGGTTCTCCTTGGGCGGCAGCTGCGCCGCGGCATCGACGATCAGCGGCAGGTTATGGCGGGCGGCCACCTCCGCCACCATGCCGAGCGGCGGCTGTCGCGAAGGGGTCATGGTGTAGGCGACGGCCACCGTCGCCGGCGAGATCGCCGCATGGATCTCCCAGGGCTCGAGGCCGCGCACCCCGGCGCCGACGCCCAGGTCGTTGAAGCCGATCTCCCGGATTCTCGCGCCCGCGGCGCGGATCGCGTGGTCGTAGCCCGTGCGATGCATGCGGAACATAATCACCTCGTTCGGCATGCCGTCGGTCTGGGGCAGGCGCTCCATCTTGTGCACATCGTGCCCGGTGATGCAGGCGGCGGTACCGAGAGTCAGCGCCGCAGCCGCGCCCGAGGTGACCAAGCCTGCTTCGGCGCCGGTGTGCACAGCGATCACTTCGCTCGCGCGCGTGTGGAGCTCGGCCATGTCGACGTAGCTTTGCGCCGCCTCCTGCATGGCAGCGAGCACCTCGGGCGCCATCAGGCTGCCGCCGAGACGCGTCAGCAACCCCGCGCCGTTGACGCGCTTGCGCACCCTGAGCCGGTCGTAGACATCCATGCGCGCCTAGGCCATCTTGCCGATGAAGGCGCGTGTGCGCTCCATCTTCGGATTGCCGAGGACCTCGTCGGGGGTGCCCTCCTCGACGATCTTGCCGTTGTCCATGAAGACGATGGCGTCGGCGATGTCGCGCGCGAACGCAAGCTCGTGCGTGACGATGATCGTGGTGCGGCCGCGGATGGCGAGCTCGGCGATCACCTTCAGGACCTCGCCGGTGAGCTCGGGATCGAGCGCAGAGGTCGGCTCGTCGAACAGCATCACCTTGGGGTCCATCATCAGTGCGCGCACGATGGCGACGCGCTGCTGCTGGCCGCCGGAGAGGTGCGCGGGGTAGGTCTTCGCCTTGTCCTGCAGGTTCACCTTGCCTAGAAGCTCCATGCCCTTCTCGATCATCGCCTTCTTGTCGCGCTTGAGGACGCCTACCGGGGCGGTGAGGATGTTGCCGAGGACAGTGAGGTGCGGGAAAAGGTTGAACGACTGGAAGACCATCCCGATCTGCGCCCGATAGCGCGCTACTTCTCCCTGGCTGAGCACGCGGCCTGCGTTCTCGACGCCGCGCGCTGTGACGGTAGTGCCGTTCACGCCGACGCTAATGCGGCCCTGCTGGATCGGCTCCAGATGGTTGATGCAGCGCACCAGAGTGCTCTTGCCCGAGCCGCTCGGCCCGATCACCCCTACCGTCTTGCCGGCTCCGATGGCCATGTCGATGCCCTTCAGGACCTCGAGGGCGCCAAAACGCTTGTGCAGCGCGCTGATCGTGACCGGGTCGCCGCTCGCCTGCGCGTGCGCTTGCGCGCCGAAGCTCATGCCGCCGGAGCTTCCTTGCGCGTTTGGAAGTAGCCGAAGTTCGGCAGCAGCAGGGTGAGGCGGCGCACGCCGACGGAGACGCCGAACACCATGAGAAAATACATCAGCGCCACCACCGTGTACACCGGCATCGGCAGGAAGGTGGCCGTAACGATGAGCTGAGCCTGGTACATCAAGTCCGGCACGGCGATCACCGACACGATGCTGGTCGATTTGAAGCAGGTGACGAACTGGTTGAGGATGCCCGGGATCATGCGGATGAAGGCCTGCGGCACGACGATGAAAGCCATCAGCCGCACGTAGGTCATGCCCAGCGACTGCGAGGCTTCGATCTGTCCCTTGTCGATCGACTCGATGCCGGCGCGGAACTCCTCGGCGAGGTAGCCGCTCGACTGCAGCGCGAGCGCGATCATGGCGCTCGTCCAGGCAGTGAACTTGAAGCCGAGCAGCTCCGGCCAGGCGAAATGCACCCACACCAGCTGCACCAAGATCGGCGTGTTGCGGCAGAACTCCACGAACAGGATCGCCGGGGCGCGCAGGATGCGGCTGCGCGAAAGCGAGCCGAAGCACGCGAGCAGCCCCACCACCATCGCAATCAGCATCGAAATGAAGGCGAGCTCGATCGTCACCCATATGCCTGACAGGAGCACCTCGCGGTACTCCCAGAGCATGCGCCCTAGCCGTTCGAGGCTCATCCTGGCCTACGCCGCCTACCGCACGCGGGCTGCGCTACTGCGTCTTGATGAAGGGATTGGTCCGCTTCATGTAGTCCTCGTACAGGTTGATCGACACATTGTTGGCCGCCACCCAGTTCGAGAACGAATCAAGGAAGTCCTTCCACGCCGGGTCGCCGTAGCGCACCGCCCAGCCATTCGGCGCGTTGCCGAAGTCCTGCCCCGGGAAGCCCATGATGCCCCAGGCGGCATTGTCCGGCACCTGCAGCCACCACTTCACAGTAATCGCCGGCAGCACCGCCGCGTCGGCATCGCCCCGCTTCACCGAATCCACGATCTGGATGCTGCTCTGCGCCTTCACGGCGAGGATCTTAGCCTTCGGAAAAAGGCGCGATGCGGTCTCGTGCTCGCGCGTGCCCAGCTCCGCGACCAGCGTGATCTTGGGGTCGTTCATGTCAGTGGGGGATTTCAGGCGCTTGGGGTTTGCCTTCGGGATGACGACGTTGATCCCTTTGGCGCCGAACGGCCGTACGAAGTTGATCTCGAGCGCGCGCGGCGCGTTGTAGACGATGCTCGAGCCGAACAGATCGCAGCTGCCCTGCTTCAGGGACAGCACCGCGACGTCCCAGCCCACCTCCACGGTCTCGACCTTGACCTTCATCCACTTGGCGAGCTCCTGGACGAGGTCGTACATGACGCCGGTCCACTGGCCGGTCTTCGGATCCTTGAAGTTGTCCGGCATGCCCTGGGCAAAGCAGACCTTGAGGGTGCCGCTGCTCTTCACCTTGTCGAGCACCGAGCCCTGGGCGAGAGCCGCCGGCGCGTGCGCCAGCGCGAGTCCCAGCATCGCGACCACAGCAAACACATTGCGCATCTTCATCTGAATCCTCCATGGAGTTAGTAGCACTAGGGTACCTACGTATGACCTGCCGTGCAAACGTATTAGTATCAAGGCCCGTCAAGCCCTTGCCGCGAACGCGCGCAGCGGCGCACCAGTGCCCTGGACGAGATTGATCGGGAACATGCCAATGTACCATTCGCCCTGGGTAAGCCGCTTGATGTTAGTGGTGACCTGCAGCATGCAGATGCCGGCGTGCAGCACGGCATTGTGCACCGGCGTGGTCATGTCGACCGGCTCGTCGAGGCCGACGAGATCGGTGACCACGGCGAAGGGCTTGCGCGCAGCGAGCCACCGGGCTCCCTCGGCGGTGATGAACTGGCGGTGCTCGCCGTAGGTGTCAGGGCTGGTGTAGTAGTTCTTCGAGTGCTCGGTCCAGACCACGGCGCCGTCGCCCGGGCCGATCTCCAGCCCGGTCTTCTTCAGCGCCTGCTCCAAATCCTGCGGGCCGATGGGCTCAAGCGGCTTCTTGTGCGTCATGTCGAACACCTTGGCCCTCGGCATGCAGCTCGCGAGCGGGATCTGATGCACCGCCGGTCCGAACTCGTCGAAGTGGTAGGGGACGTCGAAGTGCGTGCCGGCATGCTCAGTCAGCAGCATGGCATGGCTCTGGTAGGAAACCTCGCCCTTGTAGAAGTGCGAGGTCAGCTTGTGGTTGGCGCGCGTCCAGTACGTCGGCACGGCGCCGAGCGTCGGCATGCCGGGCCAGAAGTCGAGCGTCAGGTCGACCACCTCCCTGGCCCGCCAGTTGACCAGCCCGACAGCGCGGATGATCGAGCCCGCGGCGCCGCGTACCCGTAGCGGGCCGGCGAACAGATACCAGCTTTTCCCGGCCAGCGCCTTGAGGTTGGCGAGCTGCTCGACGGTGATGATGCCGCCGCAGTGCAGGATGCGCTTGACCGTATAGCGGTCGTCGCTCGGCTTGCCGATGCCGGGGAAATCGGCGGCCACCATGCCGAGCTTCCTCTGCACCAGCAGTTCGGCGCCGTCCGCGGTGAGCTGCGGACGGTGCCAGAAGTAATCCGGATCCTTCAGGTACAGGTCATGGCCGGTGAAGAGCACCGCCGCATCGCCGGGGCGCAGCCGCTCGGCACCGGCGCGCTTCAGCTCCGCGGCGCCGATGGCGCCGGCGCGGCCCACGAAGCGCAGATCGAGCATCGCAGCCGGCACGAGAAAGCGCTCGAGCGGCACCTGCTCGATCGGCGCGCCTTTTGGATCGAAGCGCAGCGGCCCGTCGAGGTGCGTGCCGGTATGGTCGGTTGTGAGGAACACGCGGCCGGCGCGCGACTGGGTATGCTGATAGAGCTGGCGCGAGTACGCATACCCGAGCCGTTCCCATACCTTGGGCCCGAGATCGTCGCACGGCATGCCCTCGTAGAAAGGCACGCTCAGGTCGACTATCTCGTCCGTAATTGCCATGGCAGCTCTCCGTTCGCTTGAAGGATCAGGATGCAGAACTCAGAAGGCTGCGACCGCGCCCTCGCGGCGGCCGTCGCACCAGGCGCTGACCCGGCTGCGCTCGCCGCGGCCCACCAGGTTGGCGCTGCCGATGTCCGTGCTTTCCAGCCGCCGAGGGCCGTTGCCGGCGGCGGCGAGCGCGGCAACAATGGCCTCCGGTAGCCCCGGCTCGCACTTCACGCCCGCGCCTCGCCCGGCGGCGACATCCTCGGGCGAGGTGCCGGGCGTGAGCGCCCAGCGGGCCGCCGTCACCGCTTGCAGCGGCGTCTCGCCGAGGTCGGCCAGGCGCGCAAGCACCTGCAGATTGACCTGGGGCTGGTCGTCTCCACCGGGGGATGCACCGGCCCACCTCACGCCCTGCGCGTCGCGGGCAATGAAGCTGTGCAGGGTGTGCATGGTGCGCCGCCCCGGGGCGAGATGGTTCGGATGGCGCTTGTCGAGGAAGAAGGCGCTTAGGCGGTTGTTGAAGAGAACCCCGCTTTCGCGCGCCACGACGCCGGAGCCGAGGTCGGCGAACACGCTCTGAATGGTCGAGACCGCGTTTCCGGCGCCGTCGACGATCGACAGCGTCGTTGTCTCCTGCCCCGTCCGGGCGAACGCCGGGGTGCGGCTGCGCGCCGCGCCGCGCCCGGCCAGCATGTCGTGCGCGCGCCGTAGCGCATCCGCGCCGTCCCCGAGCAGCGTCAGCCTTTCGTCGAAAGCCTGGCGCAGCGCGCCGGCCGCGTGCACCCAGAGATCCGCCGGCTCCATCCGGCGCGGCTCAGCCGCCCTTTCCGCGAGCAGGCCGAGCGCGCGCAGCAGCACCACGCCCTGCGAGATGGGCGGCTGCGTCAGAACTTCTAGGCCGCGGTAGCGCATGGCGAGCGGCGCGGCGATGCCGGCGCTCACGCACGCCAGATCTTCCTCGGTGAGCAAGCCGCCGGCGTCCTGCACTGACCGCGCGAGGTCGCGAGCCACGGCGCCAGTGTAGAAACCACGCGCGCCTTCGGCAGCAACGGCCGCCAGCGTGCGGGCGAGCGGCTCTTGCACGAATCGCTCACCTTGCATGAGAGGGCGACCAGCGGCGAAAAAGGTGTCGCGCCATCCTGCGATGCCCTCAAAGGTGGCCCGGGCCTCCTCAATGCACCTGGCGAGGCGTACGCCGACCGGGAATCCGTTGCGCGCATAGCCGATGGCGGGCGCCAGCAGCTCGCCCAGCGACCTAGATCCCCAACGTTGCGCCATCGCCTCCCAACCGGCCACCAGGCCCGGCGTCTGGATCGAAAGCGGGCCGTGCGCCGGCACGAGACGCAGTCCCCTCGCCTTGTAGGCGGCCGTCGAGGCCGAGCGCGGCGCTCGGCCGGTCGCATTCACAGCCGCCGCGGCGTCACCCATTTTCACTATCGCGAACAGATCCCCGCCGATGGTGGCGGCCTGTGGCAGCACCACGCAGAGCACCGCGGAACCCGCAATTGCGGCGTCGACCACGTTGCCGCCGCCGCGCAGGCATTCGAGCGCGACTGCCGTGGCTTCGGCACAACCGGAGCTGACGGCGAACCGCTCGCCGTGTGCTTCGGCGCCGTTCATGCGAGATAGGCGATGAGTGTCGGCAAGAATTCCCCGCGTCAATGATTGGTCGGGCTGGATAATACTGCGGGTATCCATCTCCGCTGCCGAAAGTTATAGATGCCTGCAATGAATCTGCGCTAGGGTTTACCATAATGCCCGTTGCGCGCGCCCCCTCGGCGCCGTGGGCATGACCGATCGGGGCACCAACCCCCGCTCAGTAGCCCGGATTCGGCCGCAGACACTCGCATTGTGCGGCGCAAACGGCAAGAAAATTCTCCTATGGGGGCTCTCCGCGTATCAAGCCTCCGGCGGCGGGTTTGTCGTTTACATCGTTTTCATTCCTGCAAACGCTCTTGGCGCTGGTTGGCCCGATTCAGTTGTGAGTGTGAGCGCGAATCGCTCGTCACCACCTTCTATCCGTGTCGGCATGGTTGGCCGAGCACCCGATGCTGCATGCGCGCAAAGCGCGCCAGACGAACCGGATTCGGACGAAGTGCCCCCTCTATCAGGACAGCCTTGCCTGGCGCATGGCCAAGAAATTCACGGGCGCTTCGACCAACCTGCAACGCTGCAAGCTCCTTTCGTTGACTGGTTTGCGTTCTCAGATCTCGGAGGCAATGAGCCGCGCGCCCTGAGGCATCACGCCGTCCTCGAGGTAACGCCACAGCGCGATCAGCAGCTTTCTCGCCAGTTAGCGAAATTGGGTGCAAGTTTTGCGCATGCGGTCAGCGGATCGAGTGTGGCGCGGCGTAGCAAGTCATACGAGATCCATTTAAGTTACAGCTTTCCGCGCTCTGAACGCGGGCCGGTCCCAGGCGCGGGACGACATAACCTCCCTCAGCACCGCCATCGCGTCCCACACTTCGACGTAGCGCAGGTACAGGCCCGCGAAGCCGAAGCGCAGCACGTCCGGGGCGCGGAAGTCGCCGATCACGCCGCGCGCGATGAGTGCCTGCATGATGGCATAGCCCTCCGGGTGCGTGAGCGACACCTGGCTGCCGCGCAGCGCCGCTTCGCGCGGACTGGCGAGGCCGAAGCCCTGGCCGGCCAGTTCCTGGTCCACCAGCCGGATGAAGCACTCGCCCAGGGCGCTGCCTTTGGCGCGCAGCTGCGTCATGTCCACGTCGTCGAACACGGCGAGCGCCTCCTCCAGCGCGATCAGGCTCAACTGCGGCGCGGTGCCCACCAGCATGCGGTCGATGCCGGGGTGCGGCGTGTAGTCGTGGTCGAAGGCGAACGGGCGCGCGTGGCCGTGCCAGCCTCGTATGGGCTGGCGGAACGAAGGCAGGTGCTGCGTGGCAACGTAGATGAACCCGGGTGCCCCCGGC
>VGEJ01000039.1 GCA_016869335.1 Alphaproteobacteria bacterium
TGATCGTGACGAGGTCGGGGATGGCCCCGGTGCAGGCCGGATCGGCGACCGGGCAGCGGGGCGCGAACCGGCAGCCGGGCAGCGCCCCGAACTCCAGGAGGCCCGGCATGTGGTCGGGCAACGTCGGCAGGCGCCGCCGCGGGCCGCTCAGGCTCGGGCTCGCGCGCAGAAGGCTTTGAGCGTAGGGGTGCACCGGATCGCTCAGCAACCGGCGCGCCGGCCCGCTCTCGACCACATCGCCGGCGTACATCACCAGCATCGTGTCGCACACGTGTGCCGCGAGGCGCAGGTCGTGCGTGATCAGGATCATCGCCGTGCCGTGCCGTCCCTGCATCTCGCGGATCAGCGCCATGATGCGGACCTGGGTGGAAACGTCGAGCGCGGTGGTGGGCTCGTCGGCGATCACGAGCGCCGGGTCGCTCGCGAACGCCAGCGCGATCAGCACCCGCTGGCACATCCCGCCCGAGAGCTGGTGGGCGAACTTGCCAAGCAGCGTGGCCGCTTGCGGCAGGTGCACGGCGGCAAGGCTCGCCACCGCCTTCTCACGCCGGGCCGCCGCGCTGCCGATGCCGAGCCGCCGGAAATGCTCGTCGAACTGGGCGCCAACGGTCAGCACCGGGTTCAGCGCGGTCAGCGGCTCCTGCGGAATGAAGGCAATCGCGCGGCCGAGGAGCTGGCGGCGGCGCTCGGGCGCCATGCGCAAGAGGTCCTCGCCCGCGAACACAAGCTCACCACGGCTCACCGAAAAGCCTGGCGGCAGGAGCTGCGAGCACAGGCGTCCGATCATGGTCTTGCCGGCGCCCGACTCGCCCACCAGGCCGAGGGTCTCGCCGCGCTCGAGCGTGAAGGAGACATCGCGCAGGACATCGACGTCAGCCGCCCCGATGCGGGCGCCGAGCCAGATCCCGCGCGCTTCCAGCAGACTCATCGCGCCTGCCGGCTCTGCAGCCGCGGGTCGAGCGTCAGGCGCAGCCCGTCGCCGAGCAGGTTGAAACCGAATACCGTGATCATGATCGCCAGAATCGGAAAGACGAGGCCCCACACCGCCTGGTACACGTAGTCGCGGCCGTCCGCGATCATCACCCCCCACGCCGGCACGTCGGCCTCCACGCTCAGGCCGACGAAGCTCAGGATGGCCTCGACGATCACCGCGATCCCCATCTCGAGGCTCATCAGCGTCACGATCAGCGGCGCCACCGATGGCAGCACCTCGCGCCACAGCGTGCGCAGGTGGCTGAAGCCGAGGAGCCGCGCCGCCGGTATGTAGTCGCGCTGACACACCACCAGCACCTCGCTCCGGATCACGCGGCAGAAGCGGGTCCAGTCCACCAGGACGATGGCGAGGATCACGTTGACCACGCCGACTCCGAAACCGACCATCAGGATGAGCGAGAGGATCACCGGCGGGAACGACATCCACAGGTCGACGGCGCGCGAGATCAGCCAGTCAACGCGGCCGCCGAAGTAGCCGGCGATCAGCGCCAGGAAGACGCCGAGCAGCATGGCGCCGGTCGCGGCGCAGACGGCAACGATGAGCGCCACCCGCGCGCCGTAGATGAGCTGCGAGAGGACGCAGCGGCCCAGGCTGTCGGTGCCGAGGGGGTACTTCGGATCGCCGAGCGCGTCCCACGCGGGCGGGACGAGCGCGAAGAGCAGGTCCTGCTCGGCCGGATCGTGCGGCGCGAGCCACGGCGCGAACGCCGCGGCGAGGATCAGCACCAGCAGCAGCACGCCGCCGGCCACGACACGGCCCGAGCGCAGGAGCGCGCGGCCCGGCCGGTTTGCGCTGGCGGCGGCGTTCACTCGCGCCTCAGCTTCGGGTTCAGCACGACGTAGAGCACATCGACCGCTAGGTTCGTGAAGAGCACGGCCGCGCAGTAGGTCAGGGTAACGCCCTGGATCACCGGCATGTCCTGGTTGCGGACGGCGCGCACCATCAGATTGCCGATGCCAGGGTACGAGAAGATGATCTCGACCAGGAGCGTGCCGCCGAACACGAAGCCGAACTGGACGCCGATGAGCGTGAGCGTCGGCAGCGCCGCGTTCTTGAAAGCGTGGCGCAGCAGGATGCGCCCCTCACCCACGCCGCGAAGCCGTGCCAGCGTGATGTAATCCTCGTTGATCACTTCCGACAGGCTCGCGCGCAGCACCCGCATCACCAGAGGCGCGAACGCGAGCGCGAGCGCCAGCGCCGGCAGGAGAATGTGGAGGAACCAGCTGCCCAGGAGATCGAGCTGGCCGGTGATCAGCGAGTCGATGAACACGAATCCGGTGATGTCGGGCAGGACGAGGCTGGGCGCCGCGCGACCGGCGAAGGGCAGCAGCGTCCACGCGACGCCGAACGTGAGAATCAGGAACAGGGCCCACAAGAAGTCGGGCGTCGAGAGCATCGCGAGCGAGGTCACGTCGGCCACGGTCTCGCGCCGCTTGCCACGCCAGTGAAACAGCAGGAGTCCGCCGCTGAGCCCGATCACGACCGCAAACACCAGCGCCATCAGGGCGAGCTCGATGGTCGCCGGCAATGTCTCGCCAATGAGTCCGAGCACGTCGGCGCGGAAGCTGATCGCATCCCCGAGATCGCCCGCGAAGACGTGGCCGAGCCAGAGCCCATACTGCTCGAGGATCGTCCGGTCGAGACCGTAGTAGACGCGGAGCCGCTCGATGTCCTCGGCGGTGGCGTTGGGCGCGATGAGCATGCCGATGGGGTTGGCGGGGAGCAGCCGCAGCACCACGAAGATCATGATCGAGACGATGAACAGCATCGGCACGAGCACGAGAACGCGCCTGAGCACGATGCCGCCAATTAGGCGCAGCACGACGGCCTCCGCGCGCGGCCGCGCAGCCGCCCCGATGCGTGCGCGCGCATCGCGCCCAAGGCGCACTGCTCGGCCCCGTACATCTCCTCCCCCTGGCCGCGCCTCACGGCCGGCCGGTACCACGATAGCGCCGCCGTGACCGAGAGGGGCAGCGGCGAAAATGTCGGGATTCTACAAAAAGATCGGGATTTTAGGTGAAGTCTGATGTATCGTCTCAGCCGCAGCACGGCGTAAGACCGTGCCGGGACCACAGAGGGAGGCAAGCATGCGGTTGCGGCAACTGGTGCGGCAGGCGGCCTGTGGGGCGGCCGTGGCGGCGGTGGCCGCAGTCGTGTTCACGACGGAGGCGGCGGCCCAGGACAAGAGCCTCGTCATCGCCTACGAGGCCGATCTCCAGCATTGGGACCCCTCGGCTAACTATCCGACGGGCATGTCGCTCTACAAGACCGTTTACGACTCGCCGCTGATGCAGGCGGCCGACCTCAAGCTCATCCCGAACGTCATCTCGAAGTGGGAGTACGTCAACGGCGACCCGCTGACGCTGAAGGTGTCGCTGCGCGATGACGTGACGTTCCACAACGGCGACAAGCTCACCGCCGAGGACTTCGAGTTCAGCTTCGAGACCCGGCCGCGGAACAAGCAAGAGCCGATCGACTTCGCCGGCGTGTGGATGGGGTACATCAAGGACATCGAGGTGCTGTCGCCGACCGAGGCGGTGGTCCACTTCAATGCGCCGATGCCCACCGTGTTGCAGTGGTGGTCGTTCCTCGGCAGCTACATCCTGCCGAAGAAGTACTATACCGAGGCCGGCGGCCTGAAGGGCTTCCTCGAGAAGCCGGTCGGCTCGGGTCCTTACCGGCTTGTCGATTACCAGCGCGGCTCGCGCATCGTGCTCGAGGCCTACGACGGCTATTGGGGCGGCAAGGCGAAGATCAAGAACGTCACATTCCAGATCATCACTGATAGCGCCGCGCGCGTCGCCGCAATCCAGTCGGGTCAGGCAGACATGGCCATCAACGTCCCGATCCGGGAGGCGCTCCGCCTCGACAAGGAGGATGGCATCAGTGCGGTCGCCTATCCGTACTCGCGCATCTTCTACATCGGCATCGCCAACAAGAACCAGATGCTCGACGAGTACGTCCGGCTGGCGATGCACCACGCCATCGACAAGAAGGCGCTCTCCGACTCGCTGTTCCAGGGCACCTCGCCGCCGCTCACCTTCACGGTGACGCCGGACTCGCCCGGTTACGTCGCCGGCTATGAGTTCGCCTACGATCCGGAACGGGCGAAGAAGTTGCTGACCGACGCCGGCTACGGCCCCGACCGGCCGGTAAAGCTCACATTTTATGCCAGCAATGGCGCGTTCCCCAACGACTATGAGATGGCGCGCGCGATCGTGGCGATGTGGAAGAAGGTCCACATCGATGCCACGCTCGAGGTCATCGAGCTATCGAAGTTCTATGATCTGACGACCACTGAGTCGCGGCCCGAGGCGTGGCTCTATAGCTGGGACAACTCGAGCGGTGACCCCGAGATCTACACCGGCTACATGCTCAACCCGCGCTTCCCGTTCAGCTTCTGGCGCGAGGAGTCGATCGGGCGCATCCTCGACAAGCTGTTCACCGAAGCGGACTACGAGAAGCGCATGCAGGGTTACCGCGACCTTCACATCCAGGTCGCGGAGCGATCGCTGGCGATCCCGCTCCTGCAATCGGTCGCGACCGCCGCCTACAAGGACGACGTGGCCTTCACGCCGCACGCGACGGGGTGGATCATGCCGTTCTTCATGGATCGCAAGTAGCGCTGGGATGAGCGGGCCCGGTCGCGGGCCGGCCACCCCGCCCGGATCGGCCGGAGCCCTCCGTCATCAGCGTGACCACCGCACCGAGTACCGAGACCGCGCCGAGTGCGCACAGGACGCTGGTCGAGTTCGCGTTCCATGCGGTCCGGCGCGACATCCTGCACGGCGAGCTCAAGCCGGGAAGCAAGCTGCGCGTCGCCCGTCTACGCAGCCGCTATGGCGTCGGTGCCAGCACGCTGCGCGAGGCCCTCTCGCGCATGATCACCGATGGGCTGGTGGTGAGCGAGGGTCAGCGCGGCTTCCGCGTGACGCCGATCTCCTCGACGGATCTCGATGACGTCACCGATACCCGCAAGCTGATCGAATCGGAGGCGCTGCGCCAGTCGATCGCCGCCGGCGATGACGACTGGGAAGCCGGAATTCTCGCCGCCTACCATCGGCTGTCGCGGATCGAGGAGCGCGTCGTCGACAGCGCCGCCGAGGTGGCGGACGAATGGGAGAAGCGCAATCGCGCCTTTCACCAGGCGCTGCTCGCATCCTGCCGCTCGCGCTTGCTCCTCCATTTCCACGCGCTCCTCTACGCGCAGTCCGAGCGCTACCGGCGGCTGTCGCTGCTCGGCCAACCGATTCGCCGCGACGTGCACGAGGAGCACCGGGCGCTGATGGAAGCCACGCTCGCCCGCCGCGTCGACGAAGCCTGCGCGATCGCGCAACTCCATATCGAGCGCACGCGCGAGGGCATACGCCAGCTCCTCGCCGCCGACGGCTGATGCCGACCGGCATCGCGGGGCGCGAGGAGGATCGGGGAGTATGATATGCCTGACACCGTGACCATCAAACGCAGCGGCGCCGTCGCCAAGGACGACCCATGCTGCTTCAACCGGCTGCACTATGCGCTGAGCCCGGTGGCGCGGGTCAAGCCGGGCGACTACCTCGTGTTCGAGACCCGGGACGCGCTCGACCACCAGTTCAGCTTCAGCACCACCAACGCCGAGGTGGCGAAGGCCGACCTGACGCGCGTCCATCCGATGACCGGACCGGTCCACGTCGCCGGCGCCGAGCGCGGCGATGCGCTGGCCGTGACGATCGTGGACATCGCGCCCGACGTCTATGGCTACACCTGCATCATTCCCGGCTTCGGCTTCCTCCGCGACCTGTTCACCCAGCCCTACATCGCCAACTGGCGCCTCGACCGCCTCGCTGCGGTCTCGCCCCAGGTGCCCGGTGTGCGCATTCCGATCGCGGCCTTCCCCGGGTCGATCGGGGTGCTGCCGGGCGAGCCGGAAGTGAAGAAGGCCTTGGCCCGCGAGGGTGCCCTGGCGGCGGCCGGCGGCATGGTGCTGATGCCCGAGCCGACCAATGCGCTGCCCGCCGATCTGTTCGGGCCGAGCGGCCGGTTCAAGGGCGAGGCGCTCCGCACCGTGCCACCGCGCGAGAACGGCGGCAACATGGACATCAAGGAGATGCAGGTCGGCACCACGATCCTGTTTCCTGTTCTGGTCGAGGGTGCCGGGCTGTGGACCGGCGATGTGCATTTCGCCCAGGGCGACGGCGAGGTCACCGGCACCGCGATCGAGATGGACGCGACGGTGACGGTGCAGTGCGAGGTGATCAAGGGCGGTGGCAAGAACCTGCGATACCCGCACTTCAAGGGCGGCGCGCAGCTCAAGCAGACCGAGCCGACCCAGTTCTACGCCGCGACCGGCTTGCCGCTGAAGAAAGCGGGCGAGCTGCCGCCGCAGATGGCGTGGCTCGACAGCCCGAAGCTCAAGGCGCTCGAGAACGTCGCCGAGGACCTGACGCTGGCGACGCGCGATGCCTTGATCAACATCATCGAGTACATGGTCGCCGAGCGCGGCCTGACGCGTGAGCAGGCCTACACCGTTGCCGCGGTGGCAGTCGATCTCCGCATAGGCCAGCTCGTCGATGTCCCGAATTTCATGGTGTCGGCGATCCTGCCGCTCAACATCTTCGAGAGGTGAGGCGATGGCGACGGCAACGGGTGAGCTGGTGCGGCGGCACCGTTGGACGCAGCTCTATCCGGAGCTCGGCCAGGGGCCCATCCCGACCGAGCCCTACGTCTCGGAGGAGATCTACCAGCGCGAGATCGAGCTGATCTTCAAGAAGAGCTGGCTCAGGGTCGCGCGCGTCGAGGAGGTGCCGGAGCCCGGCAGTTACAAAGTCAAACGGCTGCACTTCGCCAACACCGCGATCATCATCGTCCGCGCCAAGGACGGCGTGGTGCGGGCCTTCCACAACGTTTGCTCGCACCGCGGCAACACGGTCGTGACCGAGACCGGAGACGAGACGTTCGGCCACAACAAGTCCGCCGTTCTGCCGTGCCGCTTCCACGGCTGGGTCTATGGCGCCGACGGCACGCTCGTCTCGGTGCCCGAGGAGGACCGCTTCTACAGTTGTTTCGAGCGCGGGCACAACGGCCTGACGCCGGTGGCAACCGACGTGTGGGAGGGGTTCGTCTTCATTAATCTGGACCCGCGGCCACTTCACACGCTGGCCGAGTTTTTGGGCGGCTACGCCGGGCACTTCGGCGGCTACCCGTATGCCGCGCTGACGGAGTGCTACAGCTACACCACCTATCTCGATTGCAACTGGAAGATCGGCCACGACTCGTTCTCCGAGGCCTATCACGTCACCACGATTCATGCCGGATCGTTTCCCAATGTGTTCTCCACTGGCCTCGCCGACGTCCAGTTCTTCGGGCCGCACCGCACGTGTGCGGTGTGCCTCAATCTCACCCAGGCGCCGACCAAGGTCGCGGTCGTCGCGGGCTCGGTGCACCGCGGTTCGCTGGTGCAGAAGGCGGCGGAGCGCCGGATGTTGCCACCGAGCATCAACCCTTCGGGGCGGCACGACTTCGCGTTCGAGCTCTCGACACTGTTCCCCAACCTCCTCTTGCACGTGGCGGAGGGGATCTGGTTCACGCACCAGTTCTGGCCGATCGCGCGCAACCGCACGATCTGGGAGGGCAAGTACTACGTCCGGGCGGCGCAAACCAACAGTCAGCGCTGGGCGCTCGAGTACGCCCAGGTGCTGCAGCGCAACGCCTGGCTCGAAGACACGCAGACCATGGAGAACACCCAGAAAGCGCTTGAATCCGGGGCCAAGCGCTATCTCAACCTGCAGGATGAGGAGATCCTCATTCGCCACAACGCGCACGTCCTCGCGGATCGCCTCGCTGCAGCGGAGTAAGTCATGAAATCCACCACTTCGAAACGATCGAAAAAAGCCGTGACGGCGGCCGGCAAGTCCGCGAGGACGGCGGCGAAACGGCTCAGGAGCGCCAAGACCGTCGCTTCGCCCGCTGCGAAGCGACAGGCCGGAACGAGGAGCAAGAGGATCCCGGTGAGGAAGGGGCGTGCGCTTCCCGCCGGGTTCGAGGCGATCGAGCGCTTCGTCAAGCGCTGGGCGCTGCCGACCCAAAACCGGCGCCAGGCGCGCCGGCGCAAGTCAACAACCGCCGAGTTGCAGGACTTCTACGACGACATGCTCCCGGTCCTGCCGAGCATTCTGAAGCACGTCGACACGTTTCCCCTTGGTGAGCTGCCGCAGGCCTCGCAGCGCCTGTTTTTCCTTGCGCTGTCGCTCGCCGAGGTCGCTCCGCACATCGAGCTTTATCGCGGCGATCCGAACGTGCCCTATGCGTTCGAGGAGAGCCGGTTCGTCGCCGAGCACGGTGAGAAGATCGGCTAGCCCCTCCCCGCCCCGCCTCGCGCCGCGGTGATTGCCCGCCGCGCCGGGGCAGGGCACGGTGTGGGGCATCCCCGGCACTCGCCGGGGCGTAGCGATGCCGGCGGAAGGGCTGAGAGCGTGCGGCTACTGTTTCTGTGTCGAACGGCGGACGTGCCGATGGATGGCGTCATCAAGATCGAGGTTCCCGGGCGCCCGCCTCTTGCCGCCTTCAACCTCGACGGTACGTTCTACGTCACCGACGACACGTGCACCCATGGCGAGGCGTCCTTGTCGGAGGGCGTGATCGAGGACGGCCTGATCGAGTGCCCATTCCATCAAGGCTGTTTCGAGATCGCGACCGGCCGGCCGGCGGCAGCACCGTGCACCGTCCCGATCCGTGCCTACCGACCCGTGATCGAGCGCGACCTCCTTCATATCGAGGACGACGGCGCGTGATCGCGACCGTCCGCCTCGCGGACGGGTCGGTCGCCTTTCCGTGCGCGGCGGGCGACAACCTGCTCCACGCCGGGCTCCGGGCGGGCATTGGGCTGCCCTACGAATGCAGCGTCGGCTCGTGCGGCACGTGCAAATACGAGCTGCTCGATGGGCGGGTCGAGACGTTGTGGGCGGAGGCACCCGGGCTCGGCGAACGCGATCGCCGCAAGGGGCGTCGCCTCGCCTGCCAGAGCCGCCCCCTCACCGACTGCACCATCAACCTCAGGCCGGGCGCGGCGTACGTCCTGCCGGTGCCGGCGGCGCGGCAGCGGGTGGCCTTCCTCGCCAGCGAGCCGGTGACGCACGACATGCGCGAGTTCCGCTTCCGCGCCGCGGCGCCGGCGCGGTTCGTCCCCGGCCAGTACGCCCTGCTCGAGCTGCCGGGGGTGGGCGCGCGCCGCGCCTACTCGATGTGCAATCTGGCCAACGCCGAGGGCGATTGGCACTTCCACATTCGCGCCGTGCCCGGCGGCAGGGCGAGCCGCATCCTGTTCGGCCCGCTCGACGAGCGCACCGAGGTCGTCCTCGACGGACCGTTCGGTCTGGCCTACCTCCGCGAGGGGCCGCGCGACATCGTCTGCGTTGCCGGCGGCTCCGGGCTCTCGCCGATGGTGGCGATCGCGCGCGGCTTCGCGGCGGGCAAGGGCCACCCGGCGCGGCGCCTCCACTTCTTCTTCGGCGGGCGCACGCCGGCGGATATCTGCGGCGAGAGCCTCCTCGCGGTGCTGCCGGGCTACGGCGAGCGCCTCACCTACCACGCGGCGGTCTCGGATCCGGAGGCGGCCCGGGCGGCGGGGTGGCCGGGGCCGACCGGATTCGTGCATACCCTGGTCGAAGCCGCCCTCGCACCAAACCTCGCCCGTTTCGAGTTCTACTTCGCCGGTCCGCCGCCGATGGCCGAGGCGATGCAACGGATGCTCGTGGCGAACAGCGTGCCGTCAGCGCAGGTCCATTTCGATCGGTTCTTCTGAGCGGCGCTTCTCATCCCGCGCGGCGCATGTGCTCTGTGAGCCGCGGCAACAGTTCGACGAAGTTGCAGGGCCGGTACCGCACGTCGAGCTGGTAGGCGAGGATGTCATCCCAGGCGTCCTTGCAGGCGCCCGGCGATCCGGGCAGCGCGAACAGATAGGTGCCGCCCGCGACCCCCGCGCTCGCCCGCGACTGGATGGTCGATGAGCCGATCTTGGCGTAGCTCAACTGCCGAAACAGCTCGCCGAAGCCCGGGATCTCCTTCTCGTAGACCGCATGGAACGCCTCGGGCGTGACGTCGCGACCGGTCACGCCCGTGCCGCCGGTGGCGAGGACCACCTCGATACCGGGATTGGCGATCCACGCGTTCAGCCTGGCCGTGATCGCCGCGACCTCGTCGCGGACGAGGGCACGATCCGCCAGGACGTGTCCGGCCGCTTCCAGGCGCTCGATGAGCACGGCACCCGAGCGGTCCTCGGCCAGGGTGCGGGTGTCGGACACTGTGAGCACCGCAATGTGCACGGGCACGAACGGCCGCGTCGTATCGATTCCTGCCATGTCACGACCCCCGTGCAGCACCTGCCGCCGCCACCACAGGCTAGCATCGCGCGGCGGACGTCCGCCAGCGCGGACCACGCCGGAGGCTAGTCGAGGTTCAGCCCGCGATCGGCGAGCTTCCGTGCCGCGTCCGCCGTGGGCAGATAGGTCGGCCAGTGGTTCGCGGCGATGGCATCGAGCGATGGCGTCTCCTCGCCCAACCGCATGCGGTAGATCCAGAACGTCGCCATCACGCGCTGAATGAACGCGCGCGTCTCGCGCGAGGGGATCGACTCGATGAACAGCAGGGGGTCGTCCTGATACTCCACCTGGTCGAGCCACTTCCGGAGGTTGCCCGGTCCGCCATTGTAAGCCGCCGCCAACAAGAACAGGTCGCCGGCGATGAAATCTTCATCGAGCAGGAGCGCTAGGTACTTCTGCCCGAGGGCCAGGTTGACCTCGGGTGAGTAGATCCGGTCGCGATTCTGACGCAGCGACTGGTCCTCGGCCATCAAGCTGGCCGTCCGCGGCATGAGCTGCATCAGCCCGCGGGCACCTGCCGGACTCGTCGCGCGGACGTTGAACTTCGACTCTTCGCGAATGATCGCGTAGACGATGGCTCGATCCATCGTGAACCCGCCGGCGGGCGCCCAGTGCGGCACCGGAAATGCCGCCAAGTCGGCGAACGCGCTGCCGTCGCGTTCGGCCAGCCGGCTGAGCAGGATCGCCGTGCGGGCGAGGTTGAGGCGGGTCGCCACCTCGAGCACGACCTCGCCGAGGGGGCTGCCCGGATCCGCCTTCAGCGCCCTGAGCTCCTCGTCCGCCCGTTCGTGCTCGCCGGCCTCGGCCAGCGCGACCGCCCGGCGAATGGCCGGCACCGACAGGAGGCGCTGGCGATCGGCCGTCGTCAGCGGCGGATTGCGCCACTGCCGCCCCAGGTCCATGCCGAGCAGCTTCGCGGCGAGGAGGCCGTAGAACGTCTCCTTGTGCTCGGCCGCGCGCGCGAGCAGCACGCTGACCTGCTCGGGCTGACCGCTGACGAGCGCGGCGCGCGCGCCCCAGAAACCGCCGGCCGCGGCCGACCACGCGTCGGCCCTGGTATTGCTCGCGAGCGCCGAGAAGTGGAAGAGCGCGCGCTCATGGTCCTGAAGCCGCCACGCGGCCAACCCAGCGGTCCAATCCGCCCCCGGGATGTGCCTGCGCGAACGCGCGCTCTCCTCCGCCAGGCGAAGCGCTTCTTCGTCCCTGCCCTTCAAGTAGTAGCCCCGCGCCACCAGCGAGCGCAGATCGTCGAACTCGACCAGATCGAGAAGGTCGCGGAGCACGCGCTCGCTGAGATTGCGGTGAGCGCTCTCAAGATCGCCGCGACCGACCGCAGCTGCGAAGTCGCCCTGCAGCCGCGCGATCGCGCGGGCCTCCCGCGCCGAACGGGCACGCGCCGAGTGATAGGCGGCAGCGGCGCCATCAAGCCAAGCGAGGGTGGCCTCCCCTACCGTGGGGGCCGGCGGTTTCTTGGCGCCCGCCGGCTTGCGCGACTGCGCAAGCTTGTAAACGCGCCACGCGCCCGGGTGATCGCCGTAGTCGATCAGCCATTGTCGGAGTTCAGGGTAGCTCGAGCGATAGCGGGTGGGGTGCATGTAGCGGTCGTACCGCAAATGGCCAAGGAGGACGCGGTCGTCCAGCTCGGCGATAGCGGCATCGGCCGCCCGCCACATCCCGTCGCGCTGCAACGTGAAGATCTGGGCATAGCGCGCGGCATCGGCGGCCGAGAGGACGCGCAGGTCGGACTCGGGCGCGAGCGCGGGCTGAATGAGCCACTCCGGAGGGATCGGCGGCTCCGCGACCTTGAGGGCCGCCGCCTCGGCCGCCCAGAAAAGCGGCACCACGCCCCGGACGACGCCCTGGGGCCTGTCTCGCCGTACCGGGTGGGACGCTGCCTGGCGCGACCGGTCCGGCTTGGCCAGCGGAATCGGCGCGAGCGTGATCGGCGCGTCTACCGCCGTGACCGCAGATGGCTTCGCAGGTGGCTTCACCCGCGGCACCGGCGTGGCCCCAGCAGCGCCGGCAATCAACAGCGCCGCGACCATGGCAAGGACCACGGCGCCCCGCCGCTTGTCGTCCTCCCTGGGTGCCGCTGCGGCGTTGGGGCCGTCTTGAGCGGCGGTGGTCTCCCCCCACTGCATTGGTCCGTTCTTAGCCGAACGGTCAGACTTCGGCAACCTTTACAGATGCTTAATGGCATATCTTGGGAAGAAAAATCCATCACCACTATATATTGTGGTTACTAATCTCCTCGTCCAATCTCTCTTTGATAGAGATCAGGTCCTGCCATGCCTCGCGCTTCAGGCTGGACTGGCGCAGCAAGTAGGCCGGGTGATAGATCGCCCGTGCCGGAATCCCACTGCTTTCGGGTGCCTCGGGTGGCCGATAGATCAGCCAACGGCCGCGCAGCCTGGTGATGCCCTCGCTCGTCGCCATCAGGGCGCCAGCGGCGGTGCCGCCGACGAACACCAGGACGCGCGGGGCCACGAGCGCAATGTGACGCTCGATGAAGGGTAGACAGGCGACGGTCTCGGCGGTGGTCGGCTTGCGATTGCCGGGCGGACGCCAGGGCAGGATGTTGGTGATGTAGGCGGAGCGGCGGTCCAGGGCGATCGCCGCGAGCATGCGATCGAGGAGCTGGCCGCTGACTCCGACGAAGGGAAGTCCCTCGCGGTCTTCGTCGGCGCCGGGGGCCTCGCCGATGAACATGACCGGCGCCTCCGGGTTGCCATCGCCGAACACCAGACTGGTCGCCGTGTGCTTGATCGCGCAGCCCTCGAACGCCGCGAGCGCGGCACGCAGCGCGGCGAGCGAGGAGCAGGCGGCCGCCAGCGCTCTAGCATTGCTCGCCGCCGCCGCGGGCGACTCCAGCGCGAGCGGCACACTCGCCGGACGGGACGTGCCGAGCGGACCCGCCGGCACCGGCCGGTCGTGCAGCGCAGCCGCCACCGCGGCCAGGTCCGGGGCCGACGACGACCGATGCGGGGCGGCGTAGCGGTCGAGC
>VGEJ01000040.1 GCA_016869335.1 Alphaproteobacteria bacterium
GCAGCCGGCTCCTCATGGTCGGCGCCGGGGCGCTCGCGCCGCACCTGGTGCGCGGCCATCGGGCGGTGCGCCCGCTGCGCGCGGTCAGCATCTGGAACCGCCGGCCCGAGAAGGCGGCGGCCCTGGCGATGTCGCTTCGCGGCGAGGGGATCGCGGCCGATGCGGTGACCGACCTCGAGCCCGCCGCGCGTGCGGCCGATATCATCAGCTGCGCGACGCCCAGCCGAACGCCGCTCATCAAGGGCGCCTGGATCAAGCCGGGGACGCATCTCGACCTCGTCGGCGGCTTCACGCCCGAGATGCGCGAGGCCGATGACGACGTCGTGCGGCGCGCGCGCCTCTACGTGGATACGCGCGCCGGCGCCGCGGCCGAAGCCGGCGACATCGTCGAGCCGGTGAGTCGCGGGGTCATCCCCAAGGATGCCGTGCTTGGCGATCTGTTCGACCTATGCGGCGGGAGGGTGGCGGGGCGGGAGAGTGGAACAGAAATAACGGTGTTCAAGTCGTGCGGGACCGCGATCGAGGATCTGGCGGCGGCCGAGCTCGTCCTCGAGCAGAGCTGAGAGGCGGCCGCAAGCCGCAGGGTGGGCCGGTTGCGCACGAGCCGGCGGCGGGGCGGCGCGCGCCCTCGCCTGCGGCGGCGCGGCTGATCTGCGCGATTGACACCGTCGATCTTGGCGTCGCCCTCCAGCTCGCCCGGTCGCTCCATGGGCTGGTCGGAGCGGTGAAGCTCGGCAAGGAGTTCTTTACCGGGTGCGGGCCCGAGGGGGTCCGTGCCGTCGCCCAGCACGGCACCCCGGTGTTCCTCGACCTCAAGTTCCACGATATTCCGAACACCGTCGCGGGCGCGGTGCGCTCGACGCTGCCGCTACGGCCGTTCATGCTGACGGTCCATGCGCTCGGCGGCGCAGCGATGATGCGTGCCGCCGCGACGGCGGCCCGCGAAGCGGGTGCTGAGCGACCCCTCGTCATCGCCGTGACCGTGCTCACCAGCCTGGGCGACGTGGATCTGACGGCGCTCGGGCTCATCGGTGGCCCGGCCGGCGCGGCGCGGCGCCTCGCCGCGCTGGCGCGCGAGAGCGGCCTCGATGGCGTGGTCTGCTCGCCGCTCGAGGCAGCCGATCTGCGTCTGCGGTTCGGGGCCGATTTCCGTCTCGTGGTGCCTGGCATCCGGCCGACGCTGACCGCCGATGACCAGCAGCGTGTCCAGACGCCGCGTGGGGCGCTCGCGAGCGGCGCCGACTGGCTCGTGATCGGGCGGCCGATCACCGGCGCCCCGGACCCCGTCGCAGCGGCTCGCTCGATCGCCGCTTCCCTCGGCTAGCCGGGCCGGGCGATCACCTACGGGTTGAGCGCGGGGTTCGCCGCCACCGGCGGACAGTTCGGCCGGCTCAGGATGAAGGTGAGCGAGCCGATCAGAACCGCGGCGACGGCGACCAACCCGGCCACGGGCAATTCCGTCGTCAGCGCCAGAACCGAGAAGCTCAGAGCCATCATCGCCGCTGCGGTGAGCTTCGCGCGTAGCGGGATCACACCGTAGCGCCGCCACGCGCGGAGCGGCGGTCCGAGTCGGGCATGCGCGTGCAGCCAGCGGCGAAAGCGCGGCGAGCTGCGCGAGAAGGCCCAGGCGCCGACGAGCAGAAAGGGCACCGTGGGCATCAGCGGCAGCGCGGCGCCGGCGGCACCGAGCCCGACACACAGCCAGCCGAGCGCCACGTAACCGTACCAGCCCAGAGGGGCGCGCCTGCGCTTTTTCATGGCGGCGATCCTGCCACAACGACCTTGCCGAGTCGCTAAGCGGTGTGGCTAATCCACCTTGGCCGCGACGCCCTCGATTTCGAGGAGCCAGCGCGTCTCGCCGAGCTGGCTGATCACCGCGAGCGTGTGCGCCGGCGGGCGCAACCCGGCGAACGCCTTGGCGTGCGCCTCGAGGTAGGGCTGGATGTACTCCGGGCTCGCAAGGATGCAGTTGATCTTGACGACATCCTCGAGGCCCATGTTGGCCGCCGCGAGCACGTGAACGAAATTCCTGAATGCAACCGCGCATTGCGCGACGATCCCCTGTGCCATCTCGTCGTCACCGATAATGCCGCCTTGGCCGGAGATGAACAGAAGCCGCGCACCGGCGGGCACCGCGACACCCTGCTGGTACATATGGCGGTAGGGATGGGGTATCTCGGGCGGATTGATCGCCTGGTTCATCGTGTCCTCGCTCGGGCGTCGGGATGGCGCCGTGCCGCCCGCCGCCGCGGCATGTAGGATACCGCCATGGCGGGCGAGCGGACAGCCTGGAGCGCCCTCGGTGAGTGGCTGCGCGACCTGCCGGCGGCGGTCATGGGCGGTGGCCAATGGCACGCGGTGCTGGTGCTGTTCGCGCTGCTGCTCCTGCGCGTCTGGGACCCGGCGCCGCTCGAAGCGCTCCGGCTCAAGACCTTCGACCAAACGCAGGCGCTGTTCCCGATCTCCACCACGATCGGACCGGTGGTGATCGTCGACATCGACGAGCGCAGCCTTGCCGCACGGGGGCAGTGGCCGTGGTCGCGCCGCGACATAGCAGCGCTGGTCACGAAGCTCGGGCAGCTCGGCACGATCGCGATCGGGTTCGATGTCGTGTTCGCCGAACCCGATCGCCTGTCGCCGCTGCGGCTGGCCGAGGCGCTACCGGAGCTCGACGCCGCCTCGCGTGCGCGGCTCGCGGCGCTCGCCGACAGCGACGTCGCGGTCGCGGCGGCCATCGCGGCTGGGCGCGTCATGCTCGGCGAGGCGCCCAGTCCCGCCGCAAACGACGCGCGCGACAGCGACGATCGGCCGCAGCCGGCTATCCGCGGGCGCGACCCGGCACCGTACCTGTTCGCCTTCCCGGCCGTTGCCGCCACCGTCCCGGTATTACGCGCGGCGGCGGGACGGGGCCTGCTCGCGATCATCCCCGAGCGCGACGGCGTGGTGCGCCGCCTGCCAGCCGTCGCGCGGGTAGGCGACGGCGACGCCATCGTCCCGGTGTTGCCGATCGAGCTCCTGCGCGTCGCGACCCGGCAGCGTACGTACATCATCAAGTCGGGCGAGCGCGGGCCCGAGGCGATCATCGTGGCGCGGACCGCGATCCCGGTGGATTAGACCGGTCGGGTGTGGCTGCGCGCGGCGGACCACGACTGCCGGCGCTATGTCTCGGCGAGCAACGTCCTGGCCGGCACGGTCGCCCTCGAGCGCGTCGCCCGCAAGCTGGTGCTCATCGGCAGCTCGGCCGCAGGGCTCGGCGACATCCACGCCACGCCGATCGCGCCGGCGCTCCCCGGCGTCGAGGTGCACGCCCAGCTTCTCGAGGCGATCATCGCGCGCGCCGAACTCAGCCGGCCGAGCGCGGCGCAGCTTTGGGAGTGGCTGGCGACGCTGGCCGTCGGGGTAATGCTGGTGATCGCGGTGGCGCTGGTCGGACCCCGCTGGTCGCTCGCGGTCGTGGCACTGATGGTGGGCGCTTGCTTCGCGGGCGCCGCCTACGGCCTCGCCGGCGCCGATCTGCTGCTCGATCCGACCCTGCCGGCCCTGGCGGTGAACGCGGTGTACGGGGCGCTGGTCTACGGCCGCTACGTGCGTGAGGGACGCGGGTGCCGCGAGATGCGGCGAGCATTCACGCGCTATGTTTCGCCCGATCTCGTGAACGAGATGGTCGCGCATCCCGAGCGCATACGGCTCGGCGGCGAGCAGCGGGTGATGACATTCCTGTTCTGCGATGTTCGCGGCTTCACCGGCGTTGCCGAGCGATTCAAGGACGATCCGGCGGGGCTGACCCGGCTGATCAATCGCTTCCTGACGCCGATGACCGAGGCCGTGCTGCGCCATCGCGGCACCGTCGACAAGTACATCGGCGACTCGATCATGGCGTTCTGGAACGCGCCCCTCGCAGACCCCGAGCACGCCGCGCACGCCTGCAAGACGGCACTCGGGATGTTCCATTCGCTGGCCGTACTGAATGCCGCGTTGCGACGCGAGGCCGGCACCGACGCGGCGGCCCCGGAAGCCTATCGCCTGGCGCAGCGCTACCGCCTCGGGGTCGGGTTGGAACGCAACCCGGAGAAGGCGATCGAGCTGTTCCGGCGCGAGGCGGAGCAGGGCTTCGCCAACGCCCAGTACCGACTCGGCAAGGCGTATCGCGATGGCGTCGGCGTCGACCCCGATCCGGCCGAGGCGGCGCGCTGGTTTCGCGCCGCGGCGGAGCAAGGCTACGGCAAGGCACAGCGCGCGCTCGGCATGCGCTACTGGCGCGACGAGGGCGTGACGGTCGACCCCGTCGAGGCACTCAAGTGGCTCACGCTGGCCACCTACCAAGGCATCTCGGCGGCTGATGACTCACGCCGCGCGCTGATCAAGGAGCTGAGCCAGTCCGCCTACATCATGGGCGAGCAACGCGCGCGCATGTGGCACCCGCAGCATGTCGGCCGCACCGCGCTGCGCCTGGAGATGGGCATCGGCATCAACTCCGGTGCATGCACGGTGGGCAACATGGGCTCGGACCAGCGCTTCGACTACTCCGTGCTCGGCGATTCGGTGAACCTCGCGGCGCGCCTGGAGTCGCAATCGCGCAACTACGGCGTCGGCGTCATCCTCAGTGATGATACCTGCGCCCTGGCGGCGGGTTTCGCCACCCTCCCGCTCGATCTGATCGCGGTCCAGGGCAAGCGCGAGGCGGTCCGCGTACACGCCCTGATCGGTGATCACGATGTGGCGCAGCGTGAGTCGTTCCGCGAACTCGCCGCCCGCCACGAGGCGATGCTGACCGCCTATTTCGCGCAGAACTGGACGGCGGCGTACGAACTCCTCGCCGCCTGCCGGGCCGCCGCCCGCGCTCGAGGACCTCTACGAGATCTACTGCCGGTGCATCGACCTCTATCGCGAGGATCCGCCCGGCCCCGTCTGGTACGGCGTGTTCGTGGCACGCGCCAAGTGGCGCGGCAGGCCTAAACGATCTTTATATCGCTCGCGACGACGGCGTCGCCCTCGGTCACGGCAATCACGGTATAGCCCGGATCGGTCCCCGCTGGATCGAACGCCAGCACCGTCCCATCGACGGTGCGGATCGCCGCACCATCCGGGATGCCGGCAATTGTCAGATCAATTCGCTCCGCCGCGGCGCCGTTCCCGAGGATCGTCACCGCGAGCGGAATTGCGCGGTCCTCCGCCCCCGCTACATCCTGAACGAGAAGGGTTGGTGCGGCGGCCACCACTCCCACCGCCGTCTCCTCGCTCACCTCGCCCGTCACGGGGAGCACCGGGGGGGGCGTGAGCGGCACCCCGGGCGGCGACGCGACGAGACCTTGCAGCGCGGACGTCCCCCGCCGGCAACCTCGAGTAGCTCAGGCGCGACAATGAAGCCCGTGGTCACGCCCGCATAGTCCTCAGCCCCGCCGGCTCCGGGCTCGACCTCACCGAAACTCAGCGTGAAATCAAGCTCATAGAGCGCTTTGAACGGAACACCGAACGCCGCGGCAATGGCCGCCCGCTCCATGATCCGCGGCAAGCTCGGCGCGGTGTTGGCATCGGCGATGGCGGTGACTTGGTTCGCCAAGTTGAGGAGCTGGCCGCCGCCGGCGTTGCTGATCAGAACCTCGCCCGTCACCCCTGGCCGGTCCTCGAGCAAGGCAATGGTGGTGCCGCCGCTGTCACGTGCAGCGCAACCTTGGTGCCGCGCACGCCGCAGATCGCGACCGGCGTCACGTTGACCATCGCGTCGGGCGCGCTTTCGGCGATCTCCCCACTAACGAGCGAGAAAGTGCCCTCGAGCAGCGACACCACGCCCTCGCCCCCGCAGCCCTCGGGGTCATAGATCAGTTCGTCGAGTATGGCCTGGCTGTCCTGCCCGATCGCCAGCGTCGTGCCGTCGGCGAACACGACCAGCACACTGGCGCCGCTGCCCGTTTCGATGACGTCGCCCTGATAGACGGGGCTGCCGGCGCCGGCACTCTCATGGGTGCCGTCGAGGTGGGTAATCAGCACGGTGCCGTCGGCGGTCTCGACCGTCCCGATGGGTTGGGCGCCGGCGATCCCCTCTGCCGCCGCCGTCGCGCCAGGGGGCGGCGGGACCGGCGAGCGCGACGACCACGACGCCGGGCAGCACCGCGGCGCCCACCGCCACATCGGGCGGCGGTGACACCACGAAGTAGCCGCGGACGAGGATCGTCGCCCCGCTCGGGTCGGTAAGGATGAGGTCGGACCCGGCGCGCTCGAAACTCGCCGCGAGCAGGTTGAATGCAACGGGCAGTGCCAAGCTTCCCGCAGCGCCTACCTCGACGACCAGCGGTGCTGGGCTGACGACTTCGCTACCGGCCGTGTGCTCGCGCTCGACGTTCCTGACACCCCATATTAGCGAGCGTCAACGCCGCACGGGTGTGACGAATTTCATTCCCGCGCTCGAAAGTCGAAAGGTAACAGGCGCCGCGATTGCATGGCGCTGACAGAGGCCATATTGTCGTTAACACCCGCTTAAGAAGCCGTTGACAGGGCAGGCGGCGCGCCATAAGCCTGCGCGAGGGCGTGGGGCCGAAGGAAGCGCGGGCAGTGGACGGCAACGTGCGCCTTGATCTCGACTTCGTGCGGGCGCAGTTCCCGGCCTTTCGCCACCCCAGTACCGGCCCCTGGGCCTTTCTGGAGAACGCCGGCGGCAGCTACGTTCCGGCCGCTGTGATGGACCGCCTCAACCGATTTCTCGTCGCGACCAAGGTGCAGCCCTATGGCGATTTCCCCGCAGCAGTCGAAGCCGGGGAGACGATGGATGCGGGCCGTGCCCGCATCGCGGCGCTGATCAATGCCCATCCCGAAGAGGTGGTGATCGGCGCCTCCACAACCATGAACGTCTACGTGTTGGCCCAGGCGCTCCGGCCGACGCTGCGTCCCGGCGATGAGATCATCGTCACCAATCAGGACCACGAGGCCAACATCGGTGCATGGCGCCGCCTAGCCGAAGCCGGCGCGGTGATCCGCGAGTGGTGCATCGATCCCGTCACGGGGCTGCTCGATCGCGCCGACCTCGAGGGCCTGCTCAGCCAGCGCACGCGGCTCTGCTGCGTCACGCACTGCTCGAACATCGTCGCTGCCATCAATGATATCCCGGCGATCGCTGCTGCCGTCCACGCGGCTGGCGGGCTGGTGATGGTCGATGGCGTCTCGTATGCGCCGCACGGCTTCCCTGATGTGCGCGCGCTCGATGCCGATTTCTATGCCTTCAGCCTGTACAAGACGTACGGGCCGCATCTCGGGCTGCTCTACGTCCGCCAGGACCACCTCGCGCTCCTCGCCAACCAGAATCATGGCTTCCTTCCCGCCGGCACCGCGCTCGCCCTCAACCCCGGCGGCGAGAATCACGAGGAGACGGCGGCGCTCCAAGGCATCGCAGACTATCTCGATGCGCTGCACGCGCATCACCTCACGGCACCCGAGCCCGATCCGCGCCGGCGCGGTGCGGCGGTGTTCGCGCTGTTCGCGGCCCAGGAGGAGGCGCTCGCCACCCGCTTGGTCGATTATCTCCGCGACCGCCCCGAGGTCCGCTTGATCGGGCCACGGAGCGGCGCCCGATCCGTGCGGGCGCCGACGATCGCCTTCACCGTCGCCGGGCGGCGTTCGCACGATATCGTCAGGGCGCTGCTGCCCCATCAGGTCGCGATCCGCAGCGGCAACTTCTATGCCTGGCGCTGCGTCGAGGCACTCGGCCTCGGGCGCGAGGACGGCGTGGTCCGCGCCAGCATGGTCCACTACAACACGCTCGCCGAGGTCGACCGCCTGATTGCCGGGCTCGAGCGCACGCTGGAGCGCCGATGATGGCGGACCTGCCGGGCGCGGTCCGGGTGGTGATAGTCGGCGGCGGGATCATCGGCTGCTCGGTCGCTTACCACCTCGCAAGGCTGGGCTGGCGCGACATCGTGCTCCTCGAGCGCAAGCAGCTCTCGTGCGGCACCACCTGGCATGCGGCGGGCTTGGTGCGCTCGATGCTCTACACCGTCAACCTGACGCGGCTCGCGCAGTACACGGCCGAGCTTTACCTCGGGCTCGAGGCCGAGACCGGGCAGGCGACCGGCTACAAGCGCACCGGTTCGGTCAGCATCGCGACGAACGCCGAGCGGTTCGAGGAGATCCTGCGCGGTGCCTCCATGGCGCGCGCGTTCAGCGTGGCCGCGGAACAGATCACCGCGGCGGAGGCAGTGGCGCGCTGGCCGCTGCTCGATGCCGCCGATGTGGTCGGCGCGGTGTGGTTCCCGCAGGACGGCCAGACCAACCCCTCCGATACGTGCGCGGCGCTGGCCAAGGGCGCCCGAGCCTATGGTGCCCGCATCATCGAGGGCGTGAAGGTCACCGGGATGCGGCGTGTGGGTCGGCGCGTCACCGCAGTCGAGACGCCCGAAGGCGCGATCGCCTGCGAGGTCGTGATCAACTGCGCGGGCCTGTGGGCGCGCGAGGTCGGGCTGCAGGTCGGCGTGAACATCCCGCTGCACGCCTGCGAGCATTTCTACGTGGTGACCGAGCCGGTCCCGGGGCTGCCCGCCAATCTGCCCATGCTGCGCGACATGGATGGCGGCGCCTACTACAAGGAAGACGCTGGCAAGCTCTTGGTCGGCGGCTTCGAACTCACTGCCAAGCCGTGGGGCATCGACGGCATTCCAGAGGATTTCTGCTTCGATCAGCTGCCCGACGATTGGGACCATTTCGCCCCCATCCTCGAAGGAGCGACGCGTCGCGTCCCGGTGCTTCAGCGGGTCGGGATCCGCACCTTCTTCAACGGGCCGGAGAGCTTCACACCCGACCAGCGCTACCACCTCGGCCCGGTGCCAGAACTCGACAACTACTTTGTCGCCGCCGGCTTCAACTCGATCGGCATCCAGTCTGCCGGCGGAGCGGGGCGGGCGCTCGCGGAGTGGGTCGCGGCCGGCGAGCCGCCGTTCGACCTCTGGGAGGTGGACGTCCGGCGCGTCATGCCGCACCAGGGGCGCAAGCACTACCTGGTCGAGCGGGTATCGGAAGCGCTTGGCCTCCTCTATGCGATGCACTGGCCCTACCGCCAGTACGAGACCGCGCGCGGCATCCGCACCTCGCCGCTGCACGAGGCCCTGGCGGCACGGGGCGCCTGCTTCGGCGAGGTCGCAGGGTGGGAGCGGCCGAATTGGTACGCGCCGGCCGGAGTGGCGCCGCGCTACCGCTACAGCTACGGGCGCCAGAACTGGTTCTCCTACTGCGCCGCCGAGTGCCGCGCCGCGCGCGAGGCGGTGGCCCTGTTCGACCTGAGTTCCTTCGCCAAGTTCGATGTCTCGGGCCCCGATGCCGAGGCGCTGTTGCAGCGGCTCTCGGCCAACGACATCGGCGGGCCGCACGGTCGAGTCGTCTACACCCAGTGGCTGAACGAGCTGGGCGGCATCGAGGCCGATCTGACCGTGAGCCGGCTCGACGCGGACCGCTTTTTCGTGGTGACCAGCTCCGCCCAGGCGGTGCGCGACTGGGGCTGGATCAACCGCCACGCCAGCTCGAGCCGGGTCGCGCTCACCGACGTCACCTCGGCGTGGGCGGTGATCGGCATCATGGGGCCAGGCAGCCGCGCGCTCCTGCAGGAGCTGACGGCGGCCGACCTCGGCCCGGCCGCGTTCCCCTTCGCGACCTGGCAGAGCATCGTCCTCGGTCCGGCCGCGGTGCGTGCCGTGCGCATCTCCTACGTCGGCGAGCTCGGCTGGGAGCTTTACGTCCCGACCGAGTTCGCCCGCGCACTGCTCGCGGCGATCCTCGCCAAGGGCGAGGCTTTCGGGCTCCGGCCGGCCGGCTTCCATGCGCTCGACAGCCTGCGGCTCGAGAAGGGATACCGGCACTGGGGTCACGACATCACCGCGGAGGATTCCGCCCTCGGCGCCGGCCTTGGCTTCGCCTGCGCGTTCGGCAAGGACATCCCGTTCATCGGCCGCGAGGCGTTGCTGGCGGCCCGTGCCGGGCGCCTGAGCCGCCGGCTGGTCTGCTTCGCGCTCGAAGCGCCGGAGCCGCTCCTTTACCGCAACGAGCCGATCTACCGCGATGGCGCGCTCGTCGGCCTGACCACCTCGGGCGCCTATGGGCACACGCTGGGCCGCGCCGTTGCCCTCGGCTGGGTTCAGAACGAGGGCGGGGTCGATCCGACGTTCATCGCCGGAGGCCGGTTCGAGATCGAGATCGCCGGCCGCCGCCACCCGGCGCGGGCGAGCCTCCGCCCGTTCTACGATCCGACCGGCGCCCGCCTCCGCTCCTGACGGCCGCCCAGGGCCTCGCGGGGCGCGCCGTCCGCGGTTATGGTAGCGCCGGCCACACCGCACCTCAGGACAAGCACCATGCGCATCTTCATCGCCTGCCTCGGCACCGAGACCAACACCTTCTCGCCGCTCCCCACCGGGCTTGCCACCTACCAGGAGACCGGGCTTTTCCACGGCGATGCGACGCACCGGCCGGCGACCTTCTTCTCCGACCCGCTGCACGTGTGGCGGAGCGAGGCCGAGGCGGCCGGCCACACCGTGATCGAGGGCCTGTGCGCGTTCGCGCAGCCGGCCGGGCGCACCATCCGGCGGGTCTACGAAGACTTGCGCGACGAGCTTCTCGGCGCGCTCAAGGCGGCGCTCCCGGTCGATATCGTGCTCATCAACATGCATGGCGCCATGGCCGCCGAAGGCTATGACGACTGCGAGGGGGATCTGCTCGAACGGGCGCGCGCGATCGTCGGCCCTGGCGTGGTCATCGGCGGCGAGCTCGACCTCCACTGCCACCTGACCGAGAAGATGCGGCGGAGCGCCACCGTGCTCCACACCTACAAGGAGTATCCGCACACCGACGTGCGCGCGCGGGCGCACGATCTGTTCCGCCTCTGCCGCGATGCGGCCGAGGGCCGCACCCGGCCGGTCATGGCGATGCGCCCCTGCCGGATGATCAGCATGTGGCGGACGAGCAACCCGCCGATCGCCCGCTTCGTTGCCGCGATGAAGGCGCGGGAGGGCAAGGACGGCATCCTCGCGGTGTCGTTCGGGCATGGCTTCCCGTGGGGCGATGTGCCGGACGTCGGCGCCAAGGTCCTCGTCGTGGCCGATGGCGATGCCGCCAAGGCCGATGCGCTGGCCGCCGAGCTTGCGGCCGAGCTGTGGCGGGAGCGCGAGACGATGCGGCCCGAGACGCTCTCGATCGATGCGGCGCTCGACCAGGCGATCGCCGCGCCGCGCGGGCCGGTGGTGCTCGCCGATGTCGCCGACAACGCCGGCGGCGGGGCGCCGAGCGATGCGACGTTCGTGCTCGAGCGCATCCTCGCGCGCAAGATCACCAATGTCGTGAGCGGGCTCTACTGGGACCCGGTCGCCGTGCGTTTCTGCGAGGAAGCCGGCGAGGGCGCCACCCTCGACCTCCGCGTCGGCGGCAAGTGCGGCCCCGATTCCGGCAAGCCGGTCGATCTCCGCGCCACGGTGCGCCGGATCGTGCCGGAAGCGATGCAGACCTTCGGCACCTCGAAGAACGGGATCGGCACGGCGGTGTGGATCACGGCCAGCGGTATCGACCTCGTGCTCAACACCGTGCGCACTCAGATCTTCCATCCCGATGCGTTCACCCAGCTCGGCATCGATCCCGGCAGGGTCAAGATCATCGTGGTGAAGTCGACCCAGCACTTCTATGCCGGGTTCGCGCCGATCGCGGCCGAGGTACTCTATGTCTCGGCGCCGGGCGCGATCACACCTGACTTCGCCGCGATCCCCTACCGCATCTTCACGGCGCCGTACTGGCCCAAGGTCGCCGACCCGTGGGCGGCCGCCCGGTAGATCGGGGTCGCGGGCACCGGCTCCGCCCGCCGGCACCGTTAGAACAACCTCGCCCCCTTCGCCGCTTCGGCCTGACAAGCGGTTGGCGGGCTGCCGGCGGGGCCCTAAGATGCCGCGGGGGAGGTGCGATGGGATGCCGGCGGGAGCGGCGATGGCTGCGGTCAAGCCGAGGGTGAACGGCCGCGGGTGGTCGGAACGCTTCCGGCGCCTCTTGCGCTACCGGCTGATCGTGCCGCTCAAGCGCAGCCAACACCCGCCCAAGTACACCGCCTACGGCATCGGGATCGGCCTGGTGTGGGCGCTCACCCCGACGGTCGGCATCCAGATGCTCATGGTGCTCATCACGTGGCTGATCGCCCGCTACGTCTTCCGCTGGGACTTCAACCTGATCGTCGCCGCGGCGTGGACCTGGACCACCAACTACCTCAACGCGCTCCCGGTCTACTACGTCTTCTACGTCACGGGCCAGGTGATGCTGGGGCGGTGGGACAATCCGGCGGGCTATCACGCCTTCGTTGATGTGTCGCAGAGCTTCTTCCATCCGCCGGCCGAGCTCAGCCCGTGGGAGCTGACGGTGTACTACGCGACCACCATCTTCACCGGTTGGGGCGTGCCGATGCTGGTCGGGTGCATCCCGTGGTCCATCGCCGGCGGCTTCCTCGGTTACTGGTGGGGGCTGCGCTTCGTGTGCCGGTTCCGGGCACTGCGGGAGGACCGGCGGCGCGCCGCGCGGGAGCGGAACGGCGCCCGGCGCGAGAGGCTTGATCGCGCCCGCGGTACCTTGTAAGCAGGGGATATCCGCCGGGTCCCCTTCGTCTAGTGGCCCAGGACATCGCCCTCTCACGGCGAAAACAGGGGTTCGAGTCCCCTAGGGGACGCCAATCAGATCAGGTGCTTGTGGCATAGGCAGCGGCGCTGCCCGGAGCGGCCTGACCCGCGCCGTTCGCGAAAGCATCGGCGTTGGCACGGCGGCCCACTCAGCGTGCGGTGCCGTGCTCCGTGCCATGTGACGGGAGTCGCAGCGCCAGTCCGCGGTCGTCGTGGAGATTCTTCTCACGCTGCATCGGGCCTACGTGGCCGATCTGGCACCCGACGTCGTGGTCATCCGCATCAACGACGTGAATGCCGACACCGCCTATGCAGCGCGTCGAGCTGGCATTTATGACGGCGTCCACTACCGACCGAGCCGGCTCGCCCGCGTCCCGCGGCTGGGGTTGGATCGAGAAGAACATGACGATTCTGGCCCGCCTTGCCGTTGCCGAGCGGCCGGCCGGCAAGCTCCGCGTGGCCGACCTTGGCGCCCTTACCCGCGGCTTCGCCGCGCGGCTCGAGGACCCGGTGCGCGCCTGCCAGGCGGCCGGATCGACGGTGGTTCTGATCCAGGCTGGGACCCGGGTTCGGCCCGATGAACGCGGGCTGGAGCGGCTGCGCGCCGCCATGACAAGCGTGCTCTAGATGCCGCACCTAACGATCGCGGACAACCTGGCGCTGCATCAGGAGTATAACCGTGTCGTCGGCGAGGTGGCAGGGCGTACCAGAGCCCTGCTCGTCG
>VGEJ01000041.1 GCA_016869335.1 Alphaproteobacteria bacterium
AGATGCCGCTTTCGTTGAGCAAGCGCGGGCCCATCCGTCGGTCGTTTGGGCGGATCCCCGAGGCCCCGATGCCCAACCTGATCGAGGTGCAAAAGAGCTCGTACGACAAGTTCCTGCATCTCAACGTCCCCGCGGAGCAGCGTGACGACACCGGGCTGCAGGGCGTCTTCAAGTCGGTGTTTCCGATCACCGATTTCGCCGAGACGTCATCTCTGCAGTTTGTCAAGTGCGAGCTCGAGGAGCCGAAGTACGACGTCGAGGAGTGCCAGCAGCGCGGCATGACCTTCGCGGCGCCGCTCAAGGTGACGCTGCGGCTGATCGTGTTCGAGGTCGACGAGGAGACGGGCGCCAAGTCGGTGCGCGACATCAAGGAGCAGGACGTCTACATGGGCGACATGCCGCTCATGACGAAGAACGGCACCTTCGTCGTCAACGGCACCGAGCGCGTGATCGTCAGCCAGATGCATCGCTCGCCGGGCGTGTTCTTCGATCACGACAAAGGCAAGACCCATTCCTCGGGCAAGTACCTCTACGCCGCGCGCATCATCCCCTACCGCGGCTCGTGGCTCGATTTCGAGTTCGATGCCAAGGACATCGTCTATGTCCGCATCGACCGCCGGCGCAAGCTGCCGGTCACGACCCTCTTCTTCGCGCTGGGCATGAGCGCGGAAGAGATTCTCGATGTGTTCTATCGGCGAATCGCCTACAAGCGACACAAGTCGGGGTGGAAGACCGCCTTCGTCGCGGATCGGGTGCGCGGGCTCAAGCTGATCACCGATCTGGTCAATGCCAAGACCGGTCATGTGGCGGCGGCCGCCGGCACGAAGATGACGCCGAGGCTCGCGCGCAATCTCGAGGCCGAGGGTCTCAGGGACCTGCTGGTCGTGCCCGGCGATCTCGCCGGGCTGCGCCAGAACTTCGCCATCGACATCATCAACGAGGGGACGGGCGAGGTCATCGCCGAGGCGGGCGACGAGGTCACGGAGGACCGGTTGAAGGCGCTCGCGGAGCTCAAGCTCGATGAGTTTGCAGTGCTCGACATCGATCACGTGACGACCGGCGGCTACATCCTGAGCACGATGGCGATGGACAAGAACGCCGATCGGCTGCGCGCGCTGATGGAGATCTATCGGGTGATGCGCCCGGGCGAGCCGCCGACCGAGGAGACCGCGGAGACGCTGTTCAAGAGCCTGTTCTTCGATCCCGAGCGCTACGATCTCTCGGCCGTCGGCCGGGTCAAACTCAATGCGCGGCTCGGCTTCGACACGCCGGACACGCTTCGGACGCTGCGCAAGGAGGACATCCTCGCGGTGGTCCGCACGCTGGTCGAGCTCAAGGATGGGCGGGGCGAGATCGACGACATCGACCACCTCGGCAATCGCCGCGTCCGCTCGGTCGGGGAGTTGCTCGAGAACCAGTACCGCATCGGCCTCCTGCGCATGGAGCGGGCGATCCGCGAGCGCATGAGTTCGGTCGATATCGACACCGTGATGCCGCACGACCTCATCAACGCCAAGCCCGCGGCCTCGGCGGTGCGCGAGTTCTTCGGCTCCTCGCAGCTCTCCCAGTTCATGGATCAGACCAACCCGCTGAGCGAGATCACCCACAAGCGGCGGCTCTCCGCGCTCGGTCCGGGTGGACTGACGCGTGAGCGCGCCGGGTTCGAGGTGCGCGACGTGCACCCGACCCACTACGGCCGCATTTGCCCGATCGAGACGCCAGAAGGCCCCAACATCGGCTTGATCAACTCGCTCGCCACCTACGCGCGGGTGAACAAGTATGGCTTCATCGAGACGCCCTACCGGAAGGTGGAGAAGGGGCGCGTTTCGGACTCTGTCGCCTATCTGTCGGCGATCGAGGAAGGCAAGTTCGTCATCGCCCAGGCCAATGCCGAGCTCGACGCGCGCAGGCGCTTCACCGCCGATCTCGTGAGCTGCCGCAAGGGCGGGGACTTCGTCATGGTCCGGCCCGAGCAGATCGAGTACATGGACGTCTCGCCGAAACAAGTGGTGTCGGTCGCCGCCGCGCTCATCCCGTTCCTCGAGAACGACGACGCGAACCGAGCGCTCATGGGTTCCAACATGCAGCGCCAGGCCGTGCCGCTGGTCCGCGCCGAGGCGCCGCTGGTCGGCACCGGCATGGAGGGCATCGTCGCGCGCGACTCGGGCGCGGCTATCGTCGCCCGGCGGAGCGGCGTCGTCGATCAGGTGGACGCCCGGCGCATCGTCATCCGCGCGGCCGACGAACAGGACCTCGCGGCCTCTGGCGTCGATATATACAACCTGCTCAAGTTCCAGCGCTCGAACCAGAACACCTGTATCAATCAGCGGCCGCTGGTGAAGGTCGGCGATCTGGTAACGGCCGAGGACATCATCGCCGATGGGCCATCCACCGAGTACGGCGAGCTCGCGCTCGGCCGCAACGTGCTGGTCGCCTTCATGCCGTGGGGTGGCTACAACTTCGAGGACTCGATCCTGATCTCGGAACGCATCGTGCGCGACGACGTCTTCACCTCGATCCACATCGAGGAGTTCGAGGTCATGGCGCGCGACACCAAGCTCGGGCAGGAGGAGATCACCCGCGACATCCCGAACGTCGGCGAGGAGGCGCTGCGCAACCTCGATGAGGCGGGGATCGTCTACGTCGGTGCCGAGGTCAAGGCGAGCGATATCCTGGTGGGCAAGATCACGCCCAAGGGCGAGTCGCCGATGACCCCCGAAGAGAAGCTCCTGCGGGCGATCTTTGGCGAGAAGGCATCGGACGTCCGCGATACTTCGCTCCGGCTGCCGCCGGGCGTGTTGGGCACGGTCGTCGAGGTCCGCGTGTTCTCACGCCACGGCGTGGAAAAGGACGAACGCGCGCTCGCGATCGAGCGCCAGGAGATCGAGCGTCTGGCGAAGGACCGCGATGATGAGCAGGCGATCCTCGACCGCAACACCTTCGAGCGGCTCAAGGGGCTGCTGCTCGGCCGGATGGTCGCCAGCGGTCCGCGCGCGGCGAAGGCTGGGAGAAAGATCACCGAGCCGCTGTTGGCGGAGCTGAGCCGGGGCCAGTGGTGGCAGATCGGCGTCAAGGGCGGCCGCGTCATGGCCAACATCGAGGCGCTCAAGAAGCAGTACGACGAGGCCACCCGCAGCTTGCAGAAGCGGTTCGAGAACAAGGTCGAGAAGCTGCAGCGCGGCGATGAGCTGCCGCCCGGCGTCATGAAAATGGTCAAGGTGTTCGTTGCCGTGAAGCGCAAGCTGCAGCCCGGCGACAAGATGGCGGGCCGCCACGGCAACAAGGGGGTCATCTCGAAGATCGTGCCGATCGAGGATATGCCCTACCTCGAGGACGGCACCTCGGTCGACGTCGTGCTCAACCCGCTCGGTGTACCCTCACGCATGAACGTCGGGCAGATTCTTGAGACCCACCTCGGCTGGGCCTCGGCCGGTCTGGGTCGACGCCTCGGCGAGGTCATCGATCGGGTGCGCAGCAGCGCCGCCAAGTCGGAGGATCTGCGCCGGTCACTGAAGGCCCTCTACCGCAAGGGTGAGTACGACCAGACCCTGGCGCCGATGAGCGATGACGATCTGGTCGAGTACTGCGAGCACCTGCGCCGCGGCCTGCCGTTCGCGACACCGGTCTTCGACGGTGCCCGCGAAGCCGACATCGTCGACATGCTACGCCGCGCCGGGCTGGACGACAGCGGCCAAGTCAACCTGGTGGACGGCCGAACCGGAGAGGTGTTCCAGCGCAAGGTCACGGTCGGCCACATCTACATGCTCAAGCTGCACCACCTGGTGGACGACAAGATCCACGCCCGCTCGATCGGCCCCTACAGTCTGGTCACCCAGCAGCCGCTCGGCGGCAAGGCGCAGTTCGGCGGGCAGCGTTTCGGCGAGATGGAGGTGTGGGCGCTCGAAGCCTACGGTGCCGCCTACAGCCTGCAGGAGATGCTGACGGTCAAGTCCGATGATGTCGCCGGCCGGATCAAGGTCTACGAGGCGGTGGTGCGGGGCGACGACACCTTCGAGGCGGGCATCCCCGAGTCGTTCAATGTCCTGGTGAAGGAACTCCATGCCCTTGGCCTCAACGTCGAGCTGGTGCAACGGAGCGCCTAGCTTGATCCGCATTCGCGCCCGGTGTGCCGGCGCCGCGTCTGGGGCCCGTCCCCCGGTGTGCACACAAGGAGTGTCTTGATGAACGAGTTGATGCGCATCTTCGGCCAGATTAGCCCGTCGCAGACTTTCGATCAGATCAAGATCTCGATCGCCAGCCCAGAGCGGATCCGATCGTGGTCGTTCGGCGAGATCAAGAAACCGGAGACGATCAACTACCGGACGTTCAAGCCCGAGCGCGACGGCCTGTTCTGTGCCCGCATCTTCGGTCCGGTGAAGGACTACGAGTGCCTGTGCGGCAAGTACAAGCGCATGAAGTATCGCGGTATCACCTGTGAGAAGTGCGGCGTCGAGGTGACGCTCTCGAAGGTGCGGCGCGAGCGCATGGGCCACATCGAGCTGGCGGCGCCGGTGGCGCATATCTGGTTCCTGAAGTCGCTGCCCTCGCGCATCGGCCTCATCCTCGACATGACGCTCAAGGACCTCGAGCGCATCCTGTATTTCGAGAGCTTCGTCGTGATCGAGCCCGGTCTGTCGCCGCTCAAGGAGCGCCAGCTGCTGAACGAGGAGCAGTACATCAAGGCGCAGGACGACTACGGCGAGGATGCGTTCACGGCCGGCATCGGTGCGACCGCCATTCGCCAGATGCTGACGGCGATCGACCTCGAGAAGCTGCGCGAGGCGCTGCGCACGGAGCTCGCCCAGACGACCTCGCTCGTCAGGCCGAAGAAGCTGGTGAAGCGGCTCAAGCTCGTCGATTCGCTGATCCTCTCGGGCAACCGGCCGGAATGGATGATCCTCACCGTCGTGCCGATCATCCCGCCCGACCTGCGCCCCCTGGTGCCGCTCGACGGCGGCCGGTTCGCGACCTCCGACCTCAACGATCTCTACCGCCGCGTCATCAACCGCAACAACCGGCTCAAGCGGCTGATGGAGCTGCGCGCGCCCGACATCATCGTGCGCAACGAAATGCGCATGTTGCAGGAGGCGGTCGATGCGCTATTCGACAACGGCCGGCGCGGCCGCGTCATCACCGGCGCCAACAAGCGCCCGCTCAAGTCGCTGAGCGACATGCTCAAGGGCAAACAGGGCCGGTTCCGCCAGAACCTCTTGGGCAAGCGCGTCGACTACTCCGGCCGGTCGGTCATCGTCGTCGGGCCGGAGCTCAAGCTGCACCAGTGCGGCTTGCCGAAGAAGATGGCGCTCGAGCTGTTCAAGCCGTTCATCTACTCGCGGCTCGAAGCGCTCGGCCTCGCCGCGACGGTCAAGATGGCCAAGAAGATGATCGAGAAGGAGCGGCCCGAGGTGTGGGATATCCTCGAGCAGGTGATCCGCGAGCATCCGGTGCTGCTCAATCGTGCGCCGACGCTTCATCGCCTCGGCATCCAGGCCTTCGAGCCGGTGCTGATCGAGGGCAAGGCGATCCAGCTTCATCCCCTGGTGTGCACCGCGTTCAACGCCGACTTCGACGGCGATCAGATGGCGGTGCACGTGCCGTTGTCGCTCGAGGCGCAGCTCGAGTCGCGAGTGCTCATGATGTCGACGAACAACATCCTGAGCCCATCGAACGGCAAGCCGATCATCGTGCCCTCGCAGGATATCGTCCTCGGGCTCTATTACCTCACCGCCGAACGGGCGGGCGACCCCGGCGAGGGGTGCTCGTTCGCCAACACCGCCGAGATCCTGCGCGCGCTCGATGCCAAGGTGCTCTCGCTCCATGCCCGCATCTTGGCACGCTTCCACACGGTCGATGAGGCGGGCAAGGCGGTGACGCTGCGGGTGGAGGCCACGCCCGGCCGGATGATCCTCTCCGAGATCTTCCCGCGGCACCCGAAGCTGCCGTTCGCACTCATCAACCAGATTCTGTCCAAGAAGGAAATCAGCCAGCTCATCGATGCGGTTTACCGCCACTGCGGGCAGAAGGAGACGGTGCTGTTCGCCGATCGCATCATGGCGCTCGGGTTCGACTATGCCTGCCGCGCCGGTATCTCGTTCGGCAAGGACGACATGGTGGTGCCCGCGGCCAAGGAGGCGCTGGTCAATCGCACGCGCGACCTGGTCAAGGAGTACGACCAGCAGTACCAGGACGGTCTGATCACCCACGGCGAGCGCTACAACAAGGTTGTCGACGCGTGGGCGCAGTGCACGGATAAGGTCGCCGAGGAGATGATGCGCGCGATCGCCGCGGTCGATCCCGTGGTCGGCACGCCCGGAGGCCAGGGTGCCTCGCTGAACTCGATCTGGATGATGGCGCACTCCGGCGCGCGCGGCTCGGCGGCGCAGATTAAGCAGCTCGCCGGGATGCGCGGTCTGATGGCCAAGCCCTCGGGCGAGATCATCGAGACGCCGATCATCTCGAACTTCAAGGAGGGGCTCAGCGTTCTCGAGTACTTCAACTCGACGCACGGCGCGCGCAAGGGCTTGGCTGACACCGCGCTCAAGACGGCGAACTCGGGCTACCTGACACGCCGTCTGGTCGACGTCGCGCAGGACTGCATCGTGATCGAGGAGGATTGCGGCACGAGCCGAGGCCTCAGCGTCAAGGAGGTGCTCGAGGGCGGCGAGGTGATCGTCCCGCTCGGCGACCGCATCCTGGGCCGGACCTCGGCCGCCGAGATCGTCGATCCGCTGAGCGGCGAACTGATCGTCGCGGCCGCCGAGATCATCGACGAGACGACCTGTCATCGCATCGAACAGGCCGGCATCGAATCGGTGCTGATCCGTTCGGTGCTCACGTGCGAGAGCCGCGGCGGCGTGTGCGGCCGCTGCTACGGGCGCGATCTCGCGCGCGGAGCCTCGGTCAACATCGGCGAAGCGGTCGGCGTGATCGCGGCGCAGTCGATCGGCGAGCCAGGCACGCAGCTTACCATGCGCACCTTCCACATCGGCGGCACCGCCCAGCTTGCCGAGCAATCGAGCCTCGATGTGCCCTACGGCGGCACCGTGCGCATCCATAATCGCAATGTCATCACCGACAGCGCGGGGCGCCTGGTGGTGATGGGACGCAACTGCGAGGTGACGATCGTCGACGAGAAGGGACGCGAGAAGGCCCGCCACCGGCTACCCCACGGCAGCCGGCTTCTGCACGACGAGGGCTCGACGGTGCACAAGGGCGACCGCTTGGCCGACTGGGATCCCTACACGATCCCGATCATCGCCGAGTGCGAGGGCATCGTGACGTACCGCGACCTCGTGGAAGGCGTGTCGATGCGCTACTACACCGACGAGGCGACCGGCATCACGAACAAGGTGGTGGTGGACTGGCGCCAGCAGCCGAAGGGCAGCGAGCTCAGGCCGCGCATCACGTTGCGCGATGAAGCGGGCGAGGTGGTCAAGCTCGCCAGCGGTATGGAGGCGCGCTATTTCCTGTCGGTCGACGCCATCCTGTCGGTGGAGGACGGGGCCGAGGTGCGGGCCGGTGACGTGCTGGCACGGATCCCGCGCGAGTCGACCAAGACCCGGGACATCACGGGCGGCCTGCCGCGCGTTGCCGAGCTGTTTGAGGCGCGGCGGCCAAAGGACCACGCGGTCATGGCTGAGATCAGCGGGCGCGTCGAGTTCGGTCGGGACTACAAGGCCAAGCGTCGCATCGTGATCCGCCCGCGCGAGGGCGAGCCGGCCGAGTATCTGGTGCCCAAGGGCAAGCACGTCAGCGTGCGCGAGGGCGACTGGGTCGAGCGCGGCGACCTGCTGCTCGACGGCAACCCCGTGCCGCACGACATCTTGCGCGTCATGGGGGTCGAGGCGCTGGCGCAGTACCTCGTGCTCGAGATCCAGGAGGTCTACCGGCTCCAGGGCGTGAAGATCAACGACAAGCACATCGAGGTGATCTGCCGCCAGATGCTGCAGAAGGTCGAGATCGTCGATCCCGGCGAGACCACGTTCCTGATCGGCGAGCAGGTGGACAAGCAGGAGTTCGAAGAGGTCAACATGCGCGCCGAGGCTGAGGGGCACAAGCTGGCGGTGGCACAGCCGGTGCTGCTCGGCATCACCAAGGCCTCGCTTCAGACCAGCTCGTTCATCTCGGCGGCCTCGTTCCAGGAGACCACCCGCGTGCTCACCGAAGCCGCCGTGTCGGGGCGGGTCGACAACCTGGTCGGACTGAAGGAGAACGTCATCGTCGGCCGCCTGATCCCGGCCGGCACGGGCGGACTGATGAGCCGCCTGCGCGAGATCGCCGCGGGCCGCGATCGCGAGGCCGAGAGGGCGCTGGCGGCGGCCGCCGCCGAGCCCGATCGGGCGGTGCCGGCGACCGGGCGGGAGGCGCCGAGCGCGGCGTGATCCTCTGCCGCCGTGCCGGGCTACAGCCCACCCGCGCCGCGGCGCCCGGGTGGGCTGCGGTTGCCGCCACGGGCGCTTGACGGGGTCGCGGGCCGTCACTAGGATGCGCGCCTCTTTGCGGCGCAGGTGGTAGGCTCGTCCTAGACGCTGCGCCGGCGATTAGGTGGACGGAGAACGCCCCGTGTCGGGGCAGCGCGGCGAACGGCGCGTGGCCGGGGCGACACGGGCGCTTCGGTTGGTGCATGCCGCAAACCGAGAAACGATTACAGGTGGCCGATGCCGACGGTTAACCAGCTGATCCGCGCCGCGCGCGTTTCGCCGCGCCGGCGCAACAAGGTTCCGGCGCTGCAACAGTGCCCGCAGAAGCGGGGCGTGTGCACGCGCGTCTACACGACGACGCCGAAGAAGCCGAACTCGGCGCTACGCAAGGTAGCGCGGGTGCGGCTGACCAATGGGTTCGAGGTGACGAGCTATATCCCGGGCGAGGGCCACAATCTGCAGGAGCACTCGGTGGTGATGATCCGGGGCGGGCGGGTCAAGGATCTGCCCGGCGTCCGCTACCACGTCATTCGCGGCGTCCTCGACACACAGGGCGTCGTCGATCGCCGGCAACGGCGCTCGAAATACGGCGCCAAGCGGCCGAAGTAGGAGGGGGCGATGTCGCGACGCCGCGCGGCTGTCCGCCGGGAAGTCCTGCGCGATCCCAAGTACGGCGATCAGATCGTCACGCGCTTCATGAATGCGCTGATGCGCACTGGCAAGAAGTCGGTCGCCGAGCGCATCCTCTATGACGCGCTCGACCGCATCAAGGCCAAGACCGGGCAGGAGCCGCTCGGCCTCTTCCACGACGCGCTCAACAACGTGCGCCCCGCGATCGAGGTGCGCCCGCGCCGGGTCGGCGGCGCCACGTATCAGATCCCGGTCGAGGTGCGCCCCGAGCGCGGCCGCGCGCTCGCCATCCGCTGGCTCATCCAGACGGCGCGCGGACGCTCCGAGCGGACGATGACCGAGCGGCTGTCCACCGAGTTGCTCGATGCGGCCAACAATCGCGGCAACGCGGTCAAGAAGCGCGAGGACGCGCACCGCATGGCCGAGGCCAACAGAGCGTTCTCGCACTATCGCTGGTAGACACGCACGAGTACACCATGTCGCGCACTACACCCCTCGAGCGTTATCGCAATATCGGCATCATGGCCCACATCGATGCCGGCAAGACGACTACGACCGAGCGCATCCTCTATTACACCGGACGCTCGTACAAGATTGGTGAGGTCCACGAGGGCACCGCCGTCATGGACTGGATGGAGCAGGAGCAGGAACGCGGCATCACCATCACCTCGGCTGCGACCACCTGCTTCTGGCGCGATCACCGCATCAACATCATCGACACGCCGGGCCACGTCGATTTCACGATCGAGGTCGAGCGCAGCCTGCGAGTCCTGGATGGCGCCGTGGCGGTGTTCGACAGCGTCGCCGGCGTCGAGCCGCAATCGGAGACCGTGTGGCGGCAGGCCGATCGCTATGGCGTGCCGCGCATCTGCTTCATCAACAAGATGGACCGGGTGGGTGCGAACTTCGCGCGCTGCGTCGAGATGATCCAGTCCCGGCTCGGCGCTAGGCCGCTGGTGATTCAGCTGCCGATGGGCGCCGAGTCGGACTATTCCGGCGTGATCGACCTGGTCCGGATGCAGAGCCTGGTCTGGCGCGAGGACAAGCTCGGCGCCGAGATTGAGGCCGGCCCGGTACCAGAGGCGCTCGCGGCCCAGGCGGAGGAGTATCGGGCGCGGCTGATCGAGGCGGCGGTCGAGCTCGATGACAGCGTGCTCGAGGCCTATCTCGATGGGCGCGAGCCCGATGTGGCGATGCTGCAGCGGTGCATACGGCTCGGCACGGTCGGCGGCAAGTTCGTGCCGGTGCTGAACGGCGCGGCGTTCAAGAACAAGGGGGTGCAGCCGCTCCTCGACGCGGTGGTCGACTACTTGCCGGCCCCGACCGACGTGTCCGCCGTGCGCGGTACGCGGCTTGGGGGCGAGGAGGTGGTGCGCCGGACCAGCGACGATGAGCCGTTGGCGGCGCTGGCGTTCAAGATCATGACCGACCCCTTCGTCGGCTCGCTGACCTTCGTGCGCATTTACTCGGGTGTGCTCGAGAGCGGCACTGGCGTGGTCAACTCCACCAAGGGCGGGCGCGAGCGCATCGGCCGCATGCTGCTGATGCATGCCAATTCGCGCGAGGACATCAAAGAGGCGCGCGCTGGCGAAATCGTCGCGCTGGCCGGGCTCAAGGCCACGACCACGGGCGACACGCTGTGCGATCCGGACAAGCAGGTCGTGCTCGAGCGGATCGTGTTCCCCGATCCGGTGATGGAACTGGCCGTCGAACCCAAGACCAAGGCCGATCAGGAGAAGATGGGTGTGGCGCTCGCCCGTCTGGCGGCCGAGGACCCCTCGTTCCGCGTCGCCGTGGATCAGGAGAGCGGGCAGACGGTGCTGCGCGGCATGGGCGAGCTCCATCTCGAAATCCTGGTCGATCGCCTACGCCGCGAGTTCAAGGTCGATGCCAACATCGGGGCGCCGCAGGTCGCCTATCGTGAGACCATTTCGCGGCCGGCCGCGCTTGATTACACACATCGCAAGCAGACCGGCGGGGCCGGGCAGTATGCGCGCATCAAGCTGCAGCTCGATCCGCTGGCACCGGGCGGCGGCTTCCAGTTCGAAAGCCGCGTCGTCGGCGGCTCGGTGCCGCGGGAGTACATCCCGGCGGTGCAGAAGGGCGTTCAGGCGAGCGTTGACGCGGGCATTCTGGCCGGCTTCCCGCTGATCGACCTCAAGGTCGCGCTGGTCGATGGCGCGAGCCACGAGGTCGACTCGAGTTCGCTCGCATTCGAGATCGCTGCGCGCCAGGCGTTCCGCGAGGTGGCGCAGAAGGCAGGCCCGCGACTCCTCGAGCCGCTCATGGCGGTGGAGGTGGTAACGCCCGAAGAGTACCTCGGCGACGTCATCGGCGATCTCAACAGCCGGCGCGGTGCCATCACGGGGACGGAGCAGCGCCCCGGCGCCGCCGTCATAAAGGCGATGGTTCCGCTCGCCAACATGTTCGGCTACGTCAACGCCCTGCGCTCGATGAGTCAGGGGCGGGCGCAGTTCACCATGACGTTCGATCACTACGAGCCCGTGCCGCAGTCGATCTCGGAAGAGGTGCGGGCGAAGCTCGCCTAACCCGTCTAAACCAGGTTCAGGAACTCGCAGCGATGTCGAAGGAGCGATTTGAGCGGACGAAGCCGCACTGCAACGTGGGGACGATCGGGCACGTGGACCACGGCAAGACGACGCTGACGGCGGCGATCACGAAGGTGCTGGCGGAGCGGGGGCAGGCGAAGTTCACGGCGTACGATGAGATCGACAAGGCGCCGGAGGAGCGGGCGCGGGGGATCACGATAGCGACGGCGCATGTGGAGTACGAGACGGCGAAGCGGCACTACGCGCACGTGGATTGCCCGGGGCACGCGGACTACGTGAAGAACATGATCACGGGTGCGGCGCAGATGGACGGGGCGATCCTGGTGGTGTCGGCGGCGGACGGGCCGATGCCGCAGACGCGGGAGCACATCCTGCTGGCGCGGCAGGTGGGGGTGCCGGCGATCGTGGTGTACATGAACAAGGTCGACCAGGTGGACGACCCGGAGCTGTTGGACCTGGTGGAGCTGGAGGTGCGGGAGCTACTGACGAAGTACGAGTTTCCGGGGGATGAGATCCCGGTGGTGCGGGGCTCGGCACTGCAGGCGCTGGAGGGGAAGGACAAGGACGGGAATGGGGAGGCCTCGATCCTGGCGCTGATGGCGGCGGTGGACGAGCACATACCGCAGCCGGAGCGGGCGAAGGACCAGCCGTTTCTGCTGCCGATCGAGGACGTGTTCTCGATCTCGGGGCGGGGGACGGTGGTGACGGGGCGGGTGGAGCGCGGGGTGATCAAGGTCGGGGAGGAGGTGGAGATCGTGGGGCTGCGGGAGACGCAGCGGACGGTGTGCACCGGGGTGGAGATGTTCCGCAAGCTGTTGGACCAGGGCGAGGCGGGGGACAACGTGGGGTGCCTGTTGCGCGGGACGAAGCGGGAAGAGGTGGAGCGGGGCCAGGTGCTGGCGCGGCCGGGCTCGATCACGCCGCACACGCGGTTCAAGGCGGAGGCGTACATTTTGACGAAGGAAGAGGGCGGGCGACACACGCCGTTCTTCGGCAACTACCGGCCGCAGTTCTACTTCCGGACGACGGACGTGACGGGGATCATCAAGCTGGCGGAGGGGACGGAGATGGTGATGCCCGGGGACAACGTGACGATGGAGGTGGAGCTGATCTCGCCCATTGCGATGGACCCGGGCGTGCGCTTCGCCATCCGTGAGGGCGGCCGCACCGTCGGCGCCGGCGTCGTCGCCGCCGTCGTTCAGTAGGCGTGAAGCCGTCGCCGCAGCCCGAACGTAGGAGTGTAGCTCAATTGGCAGAGCACCGGTCTCCAAAACCGGGGGTTGTGGGTTCGAGCCCCTCCACTCCTGCCAACCGTTGTCGCGCCGGCCGGCCGCACCGCGCCACCGCGGACTGGCGATAATGGCCGATAGCAAGCCCGCCGCCCGCGTGCGGCCGATGGAGTTCATACGCCAGGTCCGCCAGGAGGCGGCCAAGGTCACGTGGCCGACCCGGAAGGAGACGGCCGTGACGACGGCGATGGTGATGGCCGTGGTGGTGGTTATCGCCATCTTCTTCTT
>VGEJ01000042.1 GCA_016869335.1 Alphaproteobacteria bacterium
CGCGGTTCCAAGGTCGTGCGGCTCGAACAGGCGCTCGCTCGCGGAGAGGCGCTTGGTGATGCCCGGTATCGAAGAGACGAACGAGAAGCCCGCGGCGGCGAACCACTCGAGTGTCTCCGACATCGTGTGCTTCGTCTCCTGGGGGTGGCGGTATTGGTCCTGGATCCAGGCGCGGCGCTTGGCCGGAGACAGGTTCCGGCGCAGATGGGGGTCGAGGGCCAGGACCCACTCGCCGAAATGGCGGTACAGCACGCGGCGGAAGTCGGTGCGCAGGCGGCCGATCTTGTCGTAGAGGCCGACCAGTATGAACCCGCCGGGCTTGACGAGGCGAGCGATGCTGAGGAAGGCCCTGCGCGCATCGGCGGTGTGGTGGAGGACGCCGTTCGAGACGACGAAGTCCATGCTCACCTCTCGAATACATGGCCGAAACAGATTCATCTGCATGAAGCGAACGCCGTTGATGCCATGCTGCGTAGCGAACGCATGCCCCAGCTCGAGCGAGGGCAGCGTCATGTCGGCCGCATACACCCGCGCCATGGTCGTGGCGCCGAGGTAGTTGATGAGCTGGCCGGTGCGGCAGCCGACCTCCAGCACCGTGGAGTTCATCGGGACCTGTTCACGCAGCAGCCGGGCGAAGATGCCGGCATCGGCACGCCTCACGAAGGTCTCCAGGCTGTTGAAGTCGTTGTAGTTGGGGAATGGCGCATCCTCGTAGAAGGTCTGTACCGCGTGGGTCACACGATCGCCCCGCGCGAGGTCAGGGATCGGTGCCTCGACACCCTCCGCGTCGTCCACGAAAAGCCTGGGAATGCCGTCATCGATGGCGTAGCGCCGGCCGCTCGCGGCCGAAATCGGCGACGCGCCCACAGGCTCCAGGCGACCGCCGCTCACGGGACAGACGATGTTGTCGTCGAGGAACTCACCCATGGCGCCCTACCCTCTCCCGCCGCCCCGCGCCCCTGGCGCCTGAGCGGGCAGGTCGCTTCTTGGCTGGCCGCCGCCACGCGGAGCTCCAAGGGAACACCGCATTGTCGCCTGGGTAAAGGCAGGCGCGCGGGTACCGCAAGCGCGGCCGACGCGGGCGGGCGCACCTCCGCCCGGCGGTCCTTCATGGATTGCCGAGTTCAGCGCGGCACGAAGGAGAAGCGCGCCGGCACCCAGCGATCTATGACCGGCGGCGCGATGATCCCCACGGTCACGACAGCGATGGCGGCAAGGTCTAACACGGTGACGGTCGTGCCGAGGACGGCAGCCGAGAGTGGCGCCGCGAGCGGTGCCAGGAGGCAGGTGAACAGGCTGGCACGGCCGACCGGCAGCGACCGGAGCGCTACATTGTAGAGGAAGAACGGTCCGGCCGTCGCAAACACCCCGAGGTAGGCGAGCGCCAGGAGGGTCTCGTCATCGGCAGCGGCGAGCACCGTTGTCCGGCCCTCGATGACGAACAGGACGAGCACGCCGACCAGGCTCGCGGCCGACAGTTGGAAGGCGCTGACCACGACCGCCCGGCCCTTGGTTTGCGCGACGCGGCGTGCCAGCAGCTGATTGGTGCAAGCCAGCACCACACCGAGCAGGATGAGGGCATCGCCGATCAGGCTTCCCTCCTCGCCGCCGCGCCCGGCGACGTAGAGGGCCGTGCCCGCCACCGCGATGACCGCGCCGACCAGCACGCCGGCTCGGATCGGCTCCTTGAGCACGATACGCCCCGTGAACGGCTGCACCAGCGGCATGAGGCCAAAAATCAGGGCGGCGCTGACCGCACTGGTGTAGAGGAGGCCGACGATCATGAGCGCGGTCACGAGACCGGGCTCGATGCAGCCCATGAGCAGCGGCCGCCAGCCGATGTCAGCCAGGCGGAACCGCTGCCGCGTCACCAGCACCGCGACCCAGAGGATCAGGGCGCCGCACGCGAACCGCCCGATCATGATCTCGCCGATCGCCAGGTCATTGACGATCAGCTTGGTCCCGACCACGCTCGAGGACCACAGCAGAACGGCGCCGGACATCGCCAGCATGGCAAGGAAGGTGGAAGGCATCCCGGGCACAGAGAGGGAACTGGAGCGCCAGCGCGGCAGCGACTGTAGCGCAACTCCGAACCGTGAACGACGTGTGCCGTATGCATCTCAGCAATGCGCCTAGAACAGAGCCCGTCGCCGTCGCCGAGGCCCTTCGCTGGACATGCCAGGGGGCGTCGGAGTGGATGGCGTGAGCGCAGAGGGTAGCCAACCGCAACACAGTAACGGTCCACGACTCGGCCGTGGCTTGCGAACTGGCTGATTGCGGCAACGAGCGTGCTCTTGGCGATGGTCGTCCTGGAATTCGCGGCTAGGCTCCTGTTCGGGTCACCCCTGCCCGAGCGGCTTTTGGGCGGCGACGGGGGCGCCGGGCGCGGGCGCCAATTGCAGTACCAGCCGGGTTTGGCTAGAACTCGGGCGCAGGACCCACTGGCCCATCGGGGACCATGGCCGCCTACCAGTACATCTTCGTCACCTCGCGCCTCGGCAAGGTCTATCCAGGCGGGCGCGAGGTGCTCAAGGACATCTCGCTGTCCTTCTTGCCGGGGGCCAAGATCGGCGTCCTCGGCCTGAACGGCGCCGGCAAGTCGACGCTGCTGCGCATCATGGCGGGTCTCGATCGGGAGGTCATCGGCGAGGCGTGGCCGGCCGAAGGGGTCAAGATCGGCCATCTGCCGCAGGAGCCGGTGCTCGATGCCGCGAAGTCGGTGCTCGGCAACGCCATGGAAGGCGTGGCCGAGACGCTAGCGTTGCGCGAGCGGTTCGAGGCGGTCAGCGCGCGTTTCGCCGAGCCGCTGAGCGAGGATGAGATGACCGCGCTATTGACCGAGCAGGGCGAGCTCCAGGAGCGGATCGACGCGGTCAGCGGTTGGGAGATCGAGCGCGCGGTCGAGATCGCCATGGATGCATTGCGGTGCCCGCCCGGGGATTCCGCGGTCGCAACCCTGTCGGGGGGCGAGCGCCGGCGCGTCGCGCTCTGCCGCCTCCTGTTGCAGCGCCCCGACCTCTTGCTGCTCGACGAGCCGACCAACCATCTGGATGCGGAATCGGTGGCTTGGCTCGAGCGCTACCTGCACGATTGCCGAGGCACCGTCGTTGCCGTCACGCACGACCGCTACTTCCTCGACAACGTGGCGGGCTGGATTCTCGAGCTCGACCGCGGCCGCGGCATCCCGTGGAAGGGCAACTACACGTCCTGGCTCGAGCAGAAGGAGGCGCGGCTCGCCCAGGAGGAGCGGCAGGACGAGGCGCGCCAACGCACGCTCCGCCACGAGCTCGAGTGGATCCGGCAGTCGCCGCGGGCCCGGCAAGCCAAGTCGAAGGCGCGCATCACCGCGTACGAACAGCTCGTGGCGGAGGAGCGCGAGCGGCTGTCGGGGCCGGCGCAGATCGTCATTCCGGTGGCGGATCGGCTCGGCGACCTCGTGCTCGAAGTTAGGAACGTGCGCAAGGGCTACGGCGAGAACCTACTGATCGACGATCTGAGCTTCGCCGTTCCACCGGGCGCGATCGTCGGCGTCATCGGCCCGAATGGCGCCGGCAAGACCACGCTGTTCCGCCTCATCACGAACCAGGAGCCGGCCGATGGCGGCAGCCTGCGGCTCGGTGAGACCGTGCGGATTGGCTACGTCGACCAGAGCCGCGAGTCGCTCGTTGCGACGAACACCGTGTGGCAGGAAATCTCGGGTGGGCTCGACGAGATTCCGCTTGGCCGCCGGACGGTGCAGAGCCGGGCCTACTGCTCGGCGTTCAACTTCCGCGGCAGCGATCAGCAGAAGCGGGTCGGCGACCTCTCGGGCGGCGAGCGCAACCGCGTCCACTTGGCCAAGATGCTGAAATCGGGCGCCAACTTCCTCTTGCTCGACGAGCCCACCAACGACCTCGACGTCGACACCCTGCGCGCGCTCGAGGAGGCGCTGCTCGCGTTTGCCGGCTGCGCCATGATCATCAGCCACGATCGTTGGTTCCTGGATCGCATCGCAACGCACATCCTGGCTTTCGAGGGCGACAGCGTGGCTACCTGGTTCGAAGGCAACTACCAGGAATACGAAGCCGACCGGCACCGCCGGCTCGGCGCCGAGGCCGATCAACCACATCGCATCCGTTTCAAGCGCTTCAGCCACGCCTAGCGTCGCGCGGCGGGCTTACTCGCCAATCTTGGCACGCAAAGCGTCGTTGAGGCCCGCCAGCGAGCCACGCTGCTGGATGACGGCAGCGAACTCGTCGCGCTGCGTGATCGCCATGCTCACACCTTCGATCGCGACATCGACGATGTGCTGGGCTCCCTCGTGCTCGCGCACGCGCCAGTCGACCAGCACCGGAGGCCCGTCTGGCACCAGGATCTCGCTGCGCACCATGACATCGCTATCGCCGTCCTCCGCGGCGCCGAGGACGCGAAGCTGCTCGCCCTCGTACTGGCCGAGCCGCGTCGCATAGGTCTTGACGATGAACTCGGCGAACAGCCGCTCGTACTCGGCAAGCTGCTCCGGTGCCGCTTGTCGGGCGTGGCGGCCGAGCACGAAGCGGCCGATCGTGCGCAAATCGAAGCCCTTGTTCAGGAGGCGGCGGAAGTTGGCGATCCGCTGCTCCTCGGTCAGCGACTTGTCCCCCAGCATCCGCACCGCCTCTTCGCCGAGCTCGACGACGAACGCCGAGGCATCAGCGGCCGGCGCCGCCTGTGCGCCGGATGCCACCAGCAACGCCACAGCGACTACGACGGAGCGGATGAGGCGGCCGGGCGACATGGGCGAACGTGGCGGCTACTCGGCCGCCCGCACCAAGGCGCCGTCGGCCCCGGCTTCGTCCTCGAATGTGATCGCTGGAATGGCCGAGTCTGGCGGCAGCGCACCGTTTCGGATCTCGGCGGCGCGGCGCTGGCGGTAGAGGGTGCGGACGGTGGCGTAGAAGTCGATGGAAGTACGCTCGATCTCGTCGAGCTCCTCCAGGTGGCGTGCGCGCAGGTCGACGGCGCTGAGGGCTAGCCGGCCAACGGAGAACCACTCGTCATGGTCGCCGTCGTCGACGATGTAGGCGAAGGGATCGAGGAAATGATCGACGATGAGCCCAGCGGTGTCGCGGGGCGATGACGGTCCGAACAGAGGCAGCATCAGGTAGGCGCCGTCACCCGCGCCCCACACCGCCACCGTTTGACCGAAGTCCTCGTTGTGGCGCTCCAGCCCGGCATAGGTCGCCGGATCCAGGAAGCCGCCGAATCCGATCGTCGAGTTCATGAGGAATCGGCTCAGGGTGATCGCCGCGCGTTCCGACTCGCCCTGCAGGACATCGTTGGCGAACACCACCGGAGCCTCGAGGTTGGTCAGGAAGTTGTGCACCATGATCTGCCCCGGATCGGGCACGACGGCGCGATAGACGACGGCCGCGGGGCGGATCAGGGCGTCATCGACCGCGACGTTGAACCGAAAGACGGCTCGGTTGAGCGGCTCGAACGGGTCGTTCACGGCATCGAACTCCGCGCGCGCTCCCGGATCGGCCGGCGGCGTAGCGCAGGCCGCCGCAGCCGCCAGGACGAACGCTATGCCGAGGGTACGAAAGACGGTGCGCGGCGACATTGCAAGGACACGATGGGCCACGGTTCAGGCGGCTGACAGGGCAGGTACAGCGGGTTCAAGCGCTCCCTCCTTGTACGGCAGGCACTGTAATGGACGATTAACGGCGGAACTCCGAGCGTGCGGCTCCGGTTCGTAGCATAACTGCCGGATCATGGCCAGCGGCGGCGCTCGGTCCATGACGACGGCCAAGCAGATGCGCGACCGCCCGCAAACACCGCCGCGCTACCCTTCGAACGGGTTCTATGCTAGGTGCTGCCGCCCGCCGCCGTGCGCAGGGCCGCGGCGAATGGTCGGGCGAGGCGCGACATGGATCGACCGGCCGATCTCCTGAACTCCGGGCACCTCGAGCGGGCGCTCCGTGCGCGCTACTTCGCGATCACGGCGGAGCTGACCCCGCCGCTGTCGGCGGACCCGGAGGCGCTGCTGGCGCCTGCTCGACCGCTCAAGGGGCTGGTCGACGCCGTGAACGTGACCGATGGCGCGGGTGCTCGGGCCCATATGGCCGCGCTCGCCGCTGCGGCGCTGTTGGTCGGCGCCGGAATCGAACCGGTGCTTCAGATTAACACCCGCGACCGCAACCGAATCGCCCTGCAGGGCCTCTTGCTCGGAGCCTCTGCCCTCGGCGTTCCCAACGTACTTTGCCTCAGCGGCGACCCGCCGAGCGTGGGCGACCAGCCCGAGGCCAAGGGCGTGTTCGATCTCAAGAGCGGCGAGTTGATGGCCACCGCCGTCGCGATGCGCGATCAGTCCCGTCTACCTTCGGGCCGTGCCATCGGCAGCCCGCCGCGGCTGCTCATCGGTGGCGCCGACATGCCGCTCGACCCGGCGCCGGACTGGGAGCCCAAGGCGCTACGCGACAAGCTGGCCGCTGGCATCGACTTCGTGCAGACGCAGTTCTGCTTCGACGCTGCGCTGCTGGGTCGCTACATCGCGCGGCTCGGCGACCTCGGCATTACCGAGCGGCTGTTCATTCTGGTCGGCCTCGGCCCCCTGGCATCGGCACGTCAGGCGCGCTGGATGCGCGACAATCTGCCTGGGACGCACGTTCCCGACGCCATCCTCGCACGCCTCGAGGGCGCGCGCGATCAGGCGAGCGAAGGCCGCCGCGTGTGCGCCGAGCTCATGGCGGAGTACCGCCAGATCCCCGGCGTTGCCGGCGTACACCTCATGGCGCCGCGCAACGTGGAAGCCATCCCCCAGACGATCCGCGACTCTGGCGTGCTCGGGACCAAGGTCACACGCTAGCTTTGGTGACGCGCCCCTCAGGCCGGCCGGCGCGAGACGGCGAACGACTCGTCGTTGAACCAGAGGCCGTGATACTTCTCCAGCACGCGCCGGGTGGCATCGAGGTAGGCGCCGGAGGTGAGCACCTCGTGCAATCGGTGATCATCGATCTGGGCGACGTAGACGGCGGCGTTCCACGCCGCCATGAGCGTCGAGGTGCCGATCGAGCTCAGCTCCGAGGGCATGACGTGCAGGTTGTAGCGGAATAGCGCCCGGTTGTCCGGATAGCTGTGGTAGCGCAGGTCCGGGCACTCCTGGACCAGCATCTCACGCAGGCGCTCGACGAGCTCCTGGCGTCCCGTCTTGAACGGGTGCTCCTCTGGCCAGATCGCGTTGATGACCTCCATCCCCGGATCGTTGCCGTACGATTGGATGGCAAGCATCCGCCCGCCGGGCGCGATCGCGCGCACCAGCGGCGCCAGCACGGTGCGGACTTTCCGCGCCGCGTCGAGACGCGCGCGGAACGGCTGCGAGGCGAGAATCAAGTCGTACTCGCGCGCGCCCTGTTCCGGGCGCGGCACGATCGGGTCGAGCTGAAAGCGATGATCCTCGCGGTAGAGCACCAGCACCGACGGGCGAACGTAGAGCGGGTTGCCCGTGCGTTCGCTCGCCCGCACCTGCCAGCCCTCGGCGATCATCGCTTGCAGGCCGCGGATCTGGCCGTCGAACTCGTGCGCCGTGGTGCCGTTGAGCGCCACTTCGTACCAGTTGAGCTGCGCTGCGGCGGCGCTCGACGTCGGCCACAGCCGCGGCGCCTCGGCATAGTAGAGGTTGGTCAGAACGAGCACCGTGTTGGGATGCTCGAAGAAGCGATCCGCCATCTTCTCGAGGCTGAGCCGGACGTCCTCAAGACTCACCTCCTTGCCGACCACGAACATCGGGACGGTGGGGAAGCGATGGTGCGCGGCCCGCATGACGCGGGTCAGCACCGTGGCATCCCCCATGCCGGCGTCGAAGACGCGCAGCGCCGGCGGGGTGGGACGGATCTGGCGCAACTCCTTGCTGACCTGCTCGGCGATCACCCACTTCTCGCTGCACGTGGTGACGAACAGAAGGTACTTCTCGCGGTTGTCGAAGAACCGGAAGTGCGCCACCCCGTGCGGCGGCGCATCGCTTGCCGACGAGCCCAGTTCGATAGCCGCACCGGCCGCCTTCATCGCTGCTGTGGACGTCATGATGCGGTCCCCCGGGTCCGGCCTAGCGAGGCCCAGATTATCAACGTCCGATCGCCGCCCGGCAACCAGCCTGGAAGCGCGGCGTAGAGGGTTGTTCACCGTTGGCCGCTAGTCTCGCGAAGGCCAGCGGGCGGCCGTACCGGGCCGCCGCGCGAGCATTCAGGCTGAGCCGACGGACGTGGGAGCGCAGAAGATCATACCCTGGCGGTGCGATGACTGAGCTGCCGGAGGCTGAGCTGGCCAAGCAGGCCGATTGCGAATCGGTCACCGGGTTCTATGCGCCGCCCTCGCACGAGCTGATCGGCCGCTTGTGCCGAGCCTTCCTCAACCAAAACGTGATCACGCCGACAGAATTGCTCCACCACCAGGAGTACCAGCGGCGCATGGCGGCAGCCGCCAACGTCCTGCAGGCGACGATCCAGAAGGTCGCCGTCGCGCAGGCACGGGCGCGCGGCCAATCTGTCACCGAGCGCATTCGGCAGTTCCACGACATGGTCGATGCCATCGGACCGAACCTGGCCAGCGCGGCCAAGCTGGCCAAGCGCCTGAAGGTAACGCCCAGTACCTTCGTCTCGGTCGTCCGACAGGTCGTCGCCACCGCCACCGACGTCAAGCGCGACACCCACGTCAATCACCTCCTGGCCTGCTACTTGTTCGATGCCGCGACCTGGGAGGCCAAGCTCGAGCGGCTAATCGCGCTGGATAGCCCTGACCTTGCCGCCAATGAGCGGCGCTACCTCGATATCCTGGTCGGCAAGATCGTGCGCAACAAGGTGGCGCTCGACAGCCTGCTCGGGCAATACGAAAGCCTGAGCCAACGCCTCTATGAAGCCGTGGACCTCTACCTCGGCGCGTACGTGCCCAAGGACGCCGCCGCAGTGCGGCCGGTCGTGGCCAAGCTCAACGCGTTCCTTACCACCTCCGCCTGGCCGGCAACCAAGCTGGCCGTGATCGCCAATATCCACGGTATGCTCGACACGTGGACGCCGCTCAGCTCGAGCGACTTCCTGACCGAGCTTCGCGCCATCAGCGACGTGCTCGCCAATCTCCGGCGCATGGATGCGGCACAGGGTGCCACGCCGCTGATGCATCTCGTCCACAAACGCGTCGGTCGGACGCTCAGCCCGTCACAGTTGTCCGAACGCGTCCGCCAGATGCCGGGCAGGTGCGAGCAGATTCGGCTCCTCTTGGAGATCGCACAGCATGTTGGCGAGGAGAACCGTCTGCTCATCGTCAACTACGTCGAGTACATCTTGAGCGACCGCGAGTTCGAGAAGGACCTGTTCGCCGATACCACGAACACCGTGGAGCAGCTGCGACAAGTCGCGGGGCTTCATCGCGCCATCGTCGAGTCGGCTCTTGATGCAGGAAGTAGGGCGCGGTTCGCGGAGGCACTGGAGCGGCTACAGCAGGCGGTGCTCAAGCGCACTGAGTTCTTCCGCGCGATCGACCGGCAGTTCGCGCGGACGGTGGAGAAGGCGTCGCGCCTGGTCGAGCTGTGCGCGCTCGGCACCTTCACCGACGGCTCGAAAGCCGAAACCGCGCGCAAGCTCGCCGTCAGCTACATGATGCGCCCCGAGTTCCTGCCGCAGTTCCTCGATGGCGCCCAAGGTGACGAGCGGGCCGTCCGAATCGCCACGCTGCAAAAGGCGCTGATGGCGGCCGGCATCGACCGAGCGACCGCTGCGTAGCGCGCGTCAGGATCGTGCCGCTAGAGCCGCTACCCCAGGCAACTCGCGACCCTCCAGCCACTCCAGGAAGGCGCCGCCCGCCGTTGACAGATAGGAGAAGCCATCGCCGGCGCCCGCCGCTTCGAGTGCAGCCAGAGTATCGCCACCCCCGGCAACGCTCAGCAGCCGGCCGGCCCGCGTGAGGTCGGCAATGGCCCGCGCCACCGCGGTCGTGCCGGCATCGAACGGCGGCGTCTCGAAAGCGCCGAGCGGTCCGTTCCATACCACGGTGGCGCACAAACCCAGTCGGGCAGCGAGCGCTGCGACCGTGCGCGGCCCGATGTCGAGGATCATGGCGTCGTCGGGCACAGCCTCGATCGCGCTGACCTGAGCGGCGAGGCCGCTCCGGAGCTCGGTCGCGACCGCCGCATCGGTCGGCAGAATGACCGTGCACCCGGCGAGTCGTGCCGCTGCCTCGATGCGGCGGGCCTCCTCGGCGCGCTCGGCCTCGCAGAGGCTGCGACCGACCCGGACGCCGCGGGCGAACAGGAATGTGTTCGCCATCCCGCCGACGATCGCCAAGGCATCGACCCGTTTGACCAGGTTCTCGAGGATGGCGAGCTTGGTCGATACCTTGGCGCCGCCGACGATCGCCAGCAGTGGACGTTGGGGCGCGGCGAGCGCGGCCTCGAGTGCGTCCAGTTCGGCTTGCATGGCGCGACCCGCCGCCGCCGGCAGCAGTCGTGCCAGTGCCTCGACGGAGGCATGCGCGCGGTGCGCGGCGGAGAAGGCATCGTTGACGTAGGCCTCGCCGAGCGCCGCCAGCGCCGCGGCGAAATCGGCCGCGTTCGCTTCCTCGCCGTCGTGGAAACGGAGGTTCTCGAGCAGCAGCACCTCGTTGTCGCCGAGGCGCCCGACGGCCGCGGCAGCGGTCGGGCCGATGCAGTCCTCGGCGAAGCGGACCGGGACACCGCCCAGTGCCCGGCGGAGCGCCTCGACCAGCGACCGCAGCGAGAGCGCGGGCTCCGGCCCAGCCTTCGGTCGGCCGAAGTGCGACAGCACGATCACCTTGGCGCCGCGCTGGAGGAGGTCCTTCATCGTCGGCACCAGTCGGGTGATCCGAGTGGCGTCGGTGACGATGCCCGCCTTCATCGGCACGTTGAGGTCGGCCCTGACGAGGACACGCCGCCCTCTCACGTCGAGATCGTCGATCGTGCGAAACCGCCTCACGGACGCGCTCAGCCCCACAGCGCGGCGTCGGGGGGGTGGACGCGACCGTTCGCGTAGCTAAGGCCAGCCGCGCGATCGCCTGCCAGCAGCAGCGGACCATCGAGATCGACGAAACGCGCCGTGGCGCCGAGCAGGATCGCCGGCGCCATGGCCAACGAGGTCCCGATCATGCATCCGACCATAATGCCGAGGCCGGCCGCCGCTGCAGTCTGGACGAGTGCCAGCGCCTCCGTCAGGCCGCCGGTCTTGTCGAGCTTGACGTTGACCACATCGTAGCGCTCGGCTAGGCCGGCGAGCGAACCGCGGTCATGGCACGACTCATCGGCGCACACCGGCACGGGCCGCGGCCGGCCGGCGAGCGCCCCATCCGCCTGCGCCGGCAGAGGCTGCTCGATGAGTTGGACGCCGAGCCCGTGGAGTTGGGGCACGAGTTCATCGTAAAGCGCCGGGGTCCACGCCTCGTTGGCATCAACGATAAGTGCCGCCGACGGCGCACCGGAGCGTACCGCCCTCACCCGCTCGAGATCCCCGGCGCCGCCGAGCTTGACCTTGAGTATCGGCCGATCGCGCGCGGCCCGTGCCGCGGCCGCCATCGCTTCCGGCGTATCCAATGAAAGCGTGTAAGCGGTGGTCATGGGCTGGGGCGGAGGAAGGCCGACAAGCTGCCACGCGCGCTGCCCTGCCCGCTTGGCCTCGAGGTCCCAGAACGCGCAGTCGAGCGCGTTGCGGGCGGCGCCGGGCCGTAGCACCCGTTGCACATCCTGCCGTGTGAGGCCCTCCGCGACCGCCCCGGCAAGTTCGGTGATCGCCGCCGCGACTGCTGCCACCGTCTCGCCGTACCGCGCGTAGGGCACGCACTCGCCGCGCCCGTGGAACTCGCCGTCGGTGATCTCTGCCACAACGACTTCCGCGGTCGTGCGCGAGCCGCGCGAGATCGTGAACGCGCCCCGTAGCGGCCAGGTCTCCCGGCTCACGGTGAGACGGCACGCCATCGTCAGCAGAGCTGAGCCGCGATGCGATCCACTCCCGTGAGCACCGGGTCGACGCACGGCACGCCAAAGGCGAGCTCGATCTCCTCCAATTGCGCTCGCGCGCGCTCCGGCGGCAGGGCCGAGGTGTTGATGCTGATGCCGGCCAGGCGGACCGCGGGATTGGTCAGCCGCGCGGCGCCCAGATTAGCCTCGAGGCAGGTTCCGAGGCTGGGAATCGGGTAGTGCGGCAGCCCCCGCATGTGCGTCCGCGTCGGCTCGTGGCACAGCACCAGGGCGTCCGGCTGGGCGCCGTGGAGGAGCCCGAGGCTCACGCCGGCATACGCCGGATGGAACAGCGAGCCCTGGCCCTCGATCAGGTCCCAGTGCTCGGGCGCCGCGCCAGGCGAGAGCCACTCGGTCGCTCCTGAGATGAAATCGGCGACCACGGCGTCGACCGACACCCCCTCCCCCGCGATGAAGATCCCGGTCTGACCGGTAGCGCGGAAGTCGGCCGCCACGCCCCGCGCCCGCAACGCCCGCTCGAGCGCCAGCGCAGTGTACATCTTGCCGCAGCTGCAGTCTGTGCCGACGGTCAGGAGCCGATTCCCCGGCCGCTTGGCGCCGGTGCCGGTCTTGAACGCCCGCGTCGGGTGGCGGACGTCGATGAGCCGCCGCCCGAGCCGAGCCGCGGTCTCGCGCACGGCGTCGATATCGCTCAGTCGGGCGTGCAGTCCGCTGGCGAGATCGATCCCGCATTCCAGCGCCGCCAGCATCGCCGCGGTCCAGTTCGCGGCAATGAAGCCACCCTGATTGGCAACGCCGATCAGCATGGTCTTGACACCGCGCGATGCCGCCTCGGCCACGGTCAGGTCAGGCAGGCCGAGGTCGGCCCGGCAGCCATCGAGGCGGAACTGGCCGAGGCACCACTCGGGCCGCCAGTACGCCACGCCGGCCGCCGTCTTGGCCGCAAGCTGGTCCCGCGCATCGCCGAGAAAC
>VGEJ01000043.1 GCA_016869335.1 Alphaproteobacteria bacterium
GCTACTGCCACCACTGTCACACCGGGCGCTGCCCGGTCGGGGTCACCACGCAACTCCCCGAGCTCGAGGCCCGGCTCAAGCCCGAGCAGGGCGCGCGCTGGCTGCGCAACTTCCTCTCGGTGATGGTGCTCGAGCTGCAGACCATCGCGCGGGCCTGCGGCAAGAGCCACGTGCGCAACCTCGAGCCCGAAGACCTCCAGGCGCTGACCGTCGAGGCCGCCGCGATGGCCGGCATCCCCCTCGCCGGCACCGATTGGGTCCCCGGCCGGCCTTGATCTGCTAGGGCACACGCTACGGGGCTGTCTCGCGGGGTTGGGCGCCGGGCCACCGACTCGATCACGAGCTGTGTCTTCACCACGGACGCGACGAGGCCCCCCTGTTCCGGCTCGTGATCACGCCGAGCGAGCGCAACGGCCTGCGGGTAGTTCCCCGGCTGATGGTGGACAGGCTCACCACGGTCTCGCGGGAGCGGGTCGGCCAGCTCGACGACGAAGACATCGTGCGACTGAACCGGGCGATCCTGGACTTTCTCGGCTTGGCGGGAGCTCCTCCGAGCCCGGCAGCGGTATCGGCTAGGAATCGGTGCCGGCGACGGTGAGGGGGAGCGACTGCCAGGCCTCGCCCGAGGCGACGGCGCAGGAGGTGCCGCTCGGCGCCGTGACCAGGATCGTCCAGGTTCCGGCTTCTGAAACCAGCACCTGCCGATGGGCTCCCGATTCGATAGCTGGCGGCGATCCCCTCGCCTCATCGTCGCCCCCCCTCGGAGTGACAAAGGAACCGGGTAGATTACCCGCTACCAATTCTGGACAGTTGACGGGGCAGCTACGGTGACCCCGTCGTGACGCTGCTGACGACCGCCGGCCGACTGGATCGCAGCCAGTCATGGCTTGCGCGCACCCGCGCCTCGGCGTCCAACGTGTTCTTCATGCCCTATCTGTCGATCACCGGCATGCTCGAGGCGCTCGAGGTCTACGACCGCGCCATTCGTCGGGTTGGCCAGCGAACCGGCGCGGCGGTGTTCGAGGCGGCAGGGGTGGTGCCGGGGGATGGCACGCATTACGCCGATTCGGGCCATTTCCGGGACGCCGGGAGCAGGCGGATGGCGGCCTGGCTGGCAGCGTCGCTGATCAACCACCCCGGGTTCAGGGCTCTCGTGGAGGCGCGGCGCTAACCGCAATCGCGCTTCGCGCGGCGACGACGGCCGCGTCCTGGCATGGCCGGGTCGCGACCGCGGTTTGACCGAATCGATAGGCTACGGGGTCGCTGCCTGGCCGGCATGCAGCGCGGTGCGCCTGCCGCGTTGCGCGCCCCGGGGGCCGCGGTCATACTGCGCGCGACCGCTGGAGCGTCGGAGGAGCGCAATGGCTCAAGACCTGCAAAAGGCCGCCAAGGAGCTTGGCATCAAGTACTTCCTGGTCAGCTTCGTCGACCTGTTCGGGGTGCTGCGCTCGAAGCTCGTCCCGGCGCGGGCGATCGGCCAGATGCAGCGGGACGGCGCCGGTTTCGCCGGTTTCGCCACTTGGCTCGACATGACGCCGGCCCACCCCGACATGTTCGCGATCCCGGACCCCGACAGCTTGATGCAACTCCCCTGGCAGCCCGAGGTTGGCTGGGTCGCCGGCGATCTGGTGATGGAGGGCAAGCCGGTCGAGCAGGCACCTCGGGTGCTGCTCAAGAAGCTGATCGCGCGGGCCGACAAGGCCGGCTACCGCATGAAGAGCGGCGTCGAGTGCGAGTTCTTCCTCCTCGAGCACAACGGCACCGAGATCGCGGACACGCGCGATACCCAGACCAAGCCGTGCTATGACCAGTCGGCCCTGATGCGGCGCTATAACGTCATCACCGAGATCTGCGATCACATGATCCAGCTCCGTTGGAAGCCCTATCAGACCGATCACGAGGACGCGAACGGCCAGTTCGAGATGAACTGGGAGTACGACGACTGCCTGGTCACCGCCGACCGCCACGTCCTCTTCAAGTACATGGTCAAGACCCTGGCGGAGAAGCATGGCCTTCGTGCCACCTTCATGCCGAAGCCGTTCCTCCGCCTCACCGGGAATGGCTGCCATGCCCATGTCTCGCTGTGGGACCGTGCCGGCAAGAAGAACGTGTTCCACGATCCCAGGGGCGAGCTAGGGCTTTCGGCGCTGGCCTACAACTTCCTCGGCGGCGTGATCCATTCGGCGGATGCGCTGGCGGCGATCTTCAATCCGACGATCAACAGCTACAAGCGCATCGACGCGACAGTGACGCTGTCCGGCGCCACCTGGTCGCCCAATGCCATCAGCTACTCGGGCAACAACCGTACCCACATGATCCGCATCCCCGACCGCGACCGCTTCGAGCTGCGGTTGATGGACGGCGCGGCCAATCCCTATTTGATGCAGGCCGGCGTCCTGGCGGCCGGCCTCGATGGCATCGACAACCAGCGCGATCCCGGCAAGCGCCTCGATATCAACATGTACACCGAGGGACAACGCTTGCGCCGGATTCGCCGGCTGCCGCTCAACCTCCTGGATGCCATCCGGGTGTTCGGCAAGAGCAAGGTGCTGCGCGATGCGTTCGGCGCGGAGCTGGTCGATTCGTACTGCAAGCTCAAGCTCCAGCAGTGGCGGAGCTACGCCACCACGCTGACCCAGTGGGAGCTCGACAACACGCTCGACTGCTAGGACCGACATGCAACTCGTTCGCTTCCCCCGCGCCCCGCTCGCGCACCTGCCGACACCCTTCGAGTTCATGCCGCGGCTGACCCGGCACCTCGGCGGCCCGCGGCTCTACATCAAGCGCGACGACTGCACCGGGCTCGCGACCGGCGGCAACAAGACGCGCAAGCTCGAGTACCTGATCGGTGATGCCCTCGCCAAGGGGGCCGACACCCTGATCACCGCGGGCGCGGTGCAATCCAATCATACGCGGCAGACGGCCGCGGCCGCCGCCAAGCTCGGCTTGGGCTGCGAGCACGTGCTGGTCCGCAGCCAGCCGATCGACGACCCCGAGTACGAGCGCAACGGCAACGTGCTCCTGAACCGCCTGCTCGGCGCCGAGCTCCATCTCGTCGCCGCCGGCAGCGACGCCGGACACGCCATGGCCGAGCGGGCCGAGGACGTCCGCCGGCGCGGCGGCAGGCCTTACATCATTCCGGTCGGCGGCTCGAACGTACTGGGGGCGCTGGGCTACCTCGCCGCGGCGCGCGAGATCGAGATTCAAGCCGATGCCGTCGATGTGCCGCTCGACTACGTGGTGACAGCGACGGCGAGCGGCTCGAGCCAGAGCGGCCTGGTCGTGGGCTTCGCCGCGGCGAGCAGCCGGACACGCGTCCTCGGGATCAACGTCTATCAGGACGACGGCGTGGTTGCCGCTCACGTCCGCGCGATCGCCGAGGAGGCCGCGGAGCTGATCGGCCTGAAGGGCGGTCTGGCGGCCGATGCGATCGCGGTCAACGGCGAGTTCCGCGGCTCGGGGTATGGCCGGCCGTCCCCCGAGATGGTCGAGGCGGTCGAGCTCGCGGCGCGGCTCGAAGGCATCGTGCTCGACCCCGTCTACACCGGCAAGGCGTTCGCCGGGCTCCTCGGGCTGGTGCGGGGCGGGTACTTCAAGGCGACCGATAATATCGCCTTTCTCCACACCGGCGGCGTGCCTGAGCTGTTCGTCTACCGCGCGAGCTTCGCCTAGTCATTCCGGCTCGGCCGCGGCGGCGCGGGCCGCGGCAATGGCGAGCGTCGCGATCAACCAGGCGAGCGCCAGCCACCAGTTCTGCCATGCGCCGTAGTTCGCGAAGGCGAGTACCGCCCACGTCGCGGCCAGAGCCGCCGCGGCCGGAGCGTCCACGGCGCCCTCGGGGCGCAGCGGCGCGCCGAGCACCACGAGCGCGATCGCCGCGAACAGGACGGCGCCGACGGCGCCGAGCTCGAGCCAAACCTGCAGCGCCAGGTTGTGCGGGTGCAGCGGCACCGTCAGCGCGCCGACGAACAGCTCGGCGTCCCCGCCGGGAATGCCGCGCGCGGCATCGAAGCCCCAGCCGAACCACGGACGCTCGGCGATCCGCTCGGCGACGAACTGCCACATCAGAACACGGTGGCGCCACGAGGCGGGCAACTCGCCGATCCAGGCCGCGTCGGGATCGACTAGGCTCCGCAGGAGCGGCGCACCGAGCAGAGCGAGCAGAATGACCGCGAGGACGAAGCCGGTCGTGGCCCGCGGCGCCCGCAGGGCGAGGGCGGCGACCAGTGCGCCGAGCGCGGCCGCGATCGCGGCCGCCGCCATCGGTGCCAGGGCCAGCACCGCGAGCACGGCAAGGAGAAAGAGCACCGCGAGCCCGCCGCTGCGTCGCGCCAGAACCGGCAGCGCCGCGACAGCGAGCAGCGCCAGGATGGCGGTCGCCGGGTTGATGCTGTTGACGGTGACCGCGCCGCTGGCTCCGACCAGCGCGCGCGCCAGGCCAAGGAGGGCGCTGCCACTCATCAGCTCGATCGCGGTCAGCGCCAGAAGCAGAGCGGCACCCCATACCAGGCCGCCCGCGGCGAGACGCGCGCCGCGTACTGGCACCGTGCGCGCCGCCAGCGTCGACACCAGACCGGCCAGTGCGAGCAGGGCGGCGCTCAGCACCACGCTCTGGCCGTGGGCGCGTTCGGGCGACCACGATGTCGTTGCCAGCGCCCACACCAAGAAGCTCGCCAGCGTCGCGCCGAGCGGCTCGCGCACGAGCGTGCCGAGGCGCTGGCGGACGGGGCGTGCCGTCAGACAGAGGACCGCGAGCACGCCGAGCAGGGGCACCGTGCCGCGCGAAGCCAACACCGCTACCGCCGCCAGCACGACGGCCGCCAGCGCCAGCACGACGCCCATGATGGGCCCCCCCTCCGTCACGACGGTGCCGCCGGCAACGCGCCGAGAACCTGCTCGACGGAGAGGGCCGCCAGGGGATCGTGCCGGAGCACGCGCACGCGGGCACCGACCGGCGCGGTACGTGCCGGGTCGGAGGCCGCCGAGAACAGCACGAGCGAGGGGCAGTCCGTGGCGGCGATCAGGTGCATCGGACCGGTGTCGTTGCCGACCGCGAGGTCGGCGCCGCGAGCGAGCGCCGCAAGCGCAGCGAAGCTCGTGCGGCGGCACAAGTCGGCCGCCTCGGGGACCGCCGCGCGGAGGTGCGCCGCGAGCTCGCTCTCGCCGGCCGCGCCGATGATGGCCGGGCGTATGCCGCGTTCCACGAGCCTGCTGGCGAGCGCGGCAAAGTGATCGGGCGGCCAGCGTTTCTGTGGTCGGTGCGCCGAGCCACCGGGAACGAGCAGCGCATAGGGTCGCTCCAGGCCGAGTGCCGCCGTATCGGCGATCGCCCACGCGACATCTGTTGCCGGCACAGTCGCGATCCCGGCCAGCGCGAGCTGCTCGGCCTGGCGCGCCAGGGTGTGGAGCCGGCCGCGGTGGGGTGTGTCGTGGCGGTGAGAGGCGCCACGGGCGACGCCCGACCACTCGGGTCGTGGCCGGCCCCACAGCCGAAAATAGGCCCCCGTCCGGTCGCTGTTCTGAAGGTCATAGACCCGGGTGAACCGGCCGGCGCGCAGGCGGCGCATCAGGTCGCGCGAGCGCGCCACCTGCCAGAGTGGCGGCCGCGTGTCGGTCCATACCGCGTCGAACCAACCGCACGCCTGCGCCGGCTCGACGAACGCCTCTGCCGTGAGCAGCGTGATCGCGGCCTCCGGATGGTGACGGCGGATCGCCTTGAAGGCCCCCGTCGCGAGCACGAAATCGCCGAGCGCGCCGTGCTTGATGACGAGGATGCGTTCGCTGGGACCGAGCACGTCGAGCGGCGGGCAGGGGATTGCCGAAACGTCCCACGCGCCCCGCGTGTGGTCAAGCGCCGTCGCGCCTCTAGCCGCCGAAGAAGCTGGCGAACTGGGATGCGGTCGAGCCGGCCAGCTCGAGGCGCCGCGCCGCGGCTTCGTAGGCCGCGATCTGGTTGAGGGTGCCTTGCCGGGGTCCTTCGCCGGCGGCTCGGGCCCTTCGGTGATGAACCGGAAGGTGTCGCGGATCACTCGCTGTGCGTTGGTAATCAGTGTAGCCGCCTCGGCGGCTCCATTGCGGGTGGCGAGGTTCATCGTCGTGACTTAGACCGAGGTCGAAGGTCGAGGCCGCCGCCGACTCGGCAGCCGCGCCGTTGACCGGGCCGAACAGACGCGACGGTCTGAGGCTAAGGCCGCGCAGCGCGTCGAATCCCTCGCGGCCGCAGAGGAGATCCACGGTCGATCCGTTCAACGCTTTGATCCCGAGCCGCTTGATGCCGAGTTCCTCGTTGACCAGCGCGTGCCCCGCGCTGCCGAGCGCGCCGAGATCGTGGACGTAGGACAGCGTCGCGCTCGACCTGGTGTCGGCGAACTTGCGGAGAAACCCGTTGCCGTCGGCCGCGCCCGCGACGAAGACCGTGCCCCCTGCCGTGACGTGGATGGCGGCGGCGCTTTCATCGCCCGCGCCGCCGAACTGCTGATCGTAGAGCTTGTCGCCATCGGCATCGAGCTTGGTCAGGAACCCGTCCATGCCGCCGCCGTGCGTCTGGCCGGTGGCGATCGCCGCTCCGGTTCGGCCGGCGACGAAGATGTTGCCGGCCGCATCCACTGCCACCGCGAGCGCGGCGGCGTCTGCGGCCGGCGCGAGCTGGCGGGTGAACAGCTCGGAGCCCGTCGAGTCGAACTTCGTGACGAACGTGTCGTTGAGGCCGCCCACGCTGCCGGGTGACAAGTGCCCGCGCACCTGGCCGGCGACGATGACGTTGTCCTCGCTGTCGATCGCCAGCCCAAAGCCGGCGGCGTCCTCCGCCGCGCCCAAGAGGCGGGTGAAGATGACGTTGCCGGTGGCGTCAAACTTGCGGAGGAACACGTCGCGAACATCCGCCGTGTTTTCCTCCTCGCTCAGGTTGCCTTGGGTCGAGCCGACGACATAGACGTTACCGGCGCTGTCCACCGCCACGCCGTGCGCACGATCATTCGCTCGCGGCGCATCGATGCGCTCGAAGAAGGCCCGTGTCGGCGCGGCCGCAGTGAGTTCCTGAAGCTTGCTTAGGAAGGCCGAGCCACCGCCGCCGCCGGCCGTGTTGCCGACCACGTACGCCGCGCTCGAAACGTCGGTGGCGCCGGCGGCGAACGACAGCGCCTCACTCGACACACCGTTGACGGCGATCCCGACTGCAGTCTCGTTGTAGCGCTTCACCGAGAACGTCGTTCCGACGCCCGCGGTCGCGAGCGTGCCGTTGATGTGGCTCACGATGTTGTCGATGTTGAGCCCGCCGCTCACTTGCGACAGACCGATGGTCACGTTCGTGGTGACGCTCGATCGCGTCACGGCGATGGTGAAGGTCTCGTTGCCGGCGAGGCCCGCGATCGGGTCGGTCCGTACGGCCGTGATCGCTGGCCTCTCGCGCGAGGGGCTGAGCGCGTCTGCCGGCAACTCGATGATGGACTGCATGACCGAGATCTTGAGCTCGAAGATCAGCGAGAAGCTGCTCGATCGGGTTCCATCAACGAAGGACCGCGCCCCGCCGAGCAGCGACTGGAAGCGGCGATTGAGCAAGGCGAGCTGGGCGTCGGGGGCCGGCCTCTCGGCGAACTCCGCGAGCTCGCGCAGGCGATCGAGCCCCTTGTAGAGCGAGAACAGACGCTTGAAATCGTCGTCGACGTCGTTTCACGCGAACAGCGGATCGTTGCGGTCGATCAAAGGCGTCCCGGAAAAAGTGCGAAGAGACAGGCGACTCGGGCGCCTTCTCCGGAATCTCCCACGGCGGCGTGACGCCGGTCTCGCGCTGGCGGAGGAGGGCACCGAGTTCACCGCGTTTGAGGATCTCGGCCTGCAGCCCCGGGCGGAAGGTCGCACCGGAACGGAAGAAGTCGATCAGCAGGTTGTTGTCGAAGCGCGACAGGTGCAGCTTCGGCGGTCCGATCGCGGGGGCCATGGCGCGCGCTCCTGACTGCTCCGCGATTGCCGCTGCAGGGATCGGGCCACGGCGCGCTTCCTTTAACCCTAATCTAGTGGTAGCGCCGTCACCCTCGGCACGGCTCCCGCAGGGGAGCCGGGGACCACAATCCCCGCCATAGAGACCGCGCGCCGTGACCTTCGCCTTGCCCGCCACCGTCGATCCGATCTTAGAGCGCGGACACCTCGGCGCTGTGTCGCGCTTGCCCGGCAATGTCTTCCCAATGCCCCTCGATGGCGGCAATTCGTGCCCGGCTCCGGCGCCTCAGGCGCTGAGCACGGCAGCGGGGCAGCTTCGGGGCCGTGACAAGGTGCGCACGATCGAGGAGATCGCGGCGGTCGCGAACGAGGCGCGTAGCACCGGCCGGCGTATCGTGCTGGCGCATGGCGTGTTCGACCTCGTGCACATGGGGCACGTGCGCCACCTCGAGGCGGCGCACGAGGAGGGCGATGTCCTCGTCGTCTCGGTGACGCCCGACCGCTTCGTCAACAAGGGTCCCGGCTGCCCAGTGTTCGGCGAACGGCTCCGCGCCGAGATGCTGGGCGCGCTCCACTGCGTCGATCATGTGGTGGTCAATCAGTGGCCGACCGCAGAGGAGACCATTGGGCTCGTGCGCCCGGGCGCCTACGTCAAGGGTCCTGACTACCGCAACGAGAGCGAGGACCTGACCGGCAAGATCGCCGATGAGCGCGCCGCGGTGGAGCGTGTCGGCGGCCGCGTCGTCTACACCGACGACATGACGTTCAGCTCCTCGACGCTCCTCAACCAGCACTTCGCGCGCTTCGAGCCCGAAGCCCAGGGGTTCCTAGACGCCCTGCGCAAACGCGATGGCCTCGCGCGTACGCTGAGCGCGATCGATGCGATCAAGGATCTCCGCGTGCTCCTCGTCGGCGAAGCGATCATCGACGAGTACCTCTACGCCAAGGCCATGGGCAAGGCGGCGAAGGAGAACATCATCGCGAGCCGCTTCTCTGGCCGCGAGGTCTTCGCCGGCGGCGTCATCGCCGCGGCGAACCACGTCGCCGGCTTCTGTGCCTACGTCGAGGTGGTCACCACCCTCGGGACCCAGGACTCCTACGAGACGGCGATCCGCGAGAGCCTCAAGCCGAACGTCACCGTCAACTTCCTTTGTCACGGCGGTGTGCCAACCACGCGCAAGACGCGGTTCGTCGAGCCATCCCACATGCGCAAGCTGTTCGAAGTCTATTTCTTCGACGATGCGCCGTTGCCGCCGATGCTCGATCGCCAGCTCTGCGACGCGATCGACGATACGGCAGCACGCTGCGACATGGCGATCGTGACTGACTTCGGCCACGGCATGATGACGCCGAAGGCGATCGCGACGATTACCGATGCCGCGCGGTTCCTGGCTGTCAACGCCCAGACCAACAGCGCGAACCAGGGCTACAATCTGATTACCCTCTACGAGCGTGCCGACTACGTTTGCATCGACAGCCCCGAAGCGCGCCTGGCCGCGTCCGATCGCTTCAGCCCGCTCGAGCAGGTGATCGCAAACAAGCTCCAGCCGGCGATCGCCTGCGACACCTTCGCCATCACCGATGGCGAGCGCGGCTGCCTGACCTATTCGCCGGCCGAGAGCATGGGGCGCGTGCCGGCGTCTACCCGTCAGGTCGTGGATACCGTGGGTGCGGGCGATGCGTTTCTGGCGGTGACCGCGCCGCTCGTCGCGTCTGGCGCGCCGATCGAACTGGTCGGCACCATTGGCAACGCCGTGGGCGCCATGAAGGTCGGCATCGTCGGCCATCGCCAGTCGATCGAAAGGATCGCTCTCCTCAAGTACCTCGCCGCACTCCTGAAATAGAGTGATCGCATGATGCAGGACAGGCTGAGCGCCTACTTCGCGACCTTGGGTCGTCTTCCCCTCGCCGCGGAAGTCACCGACCACCACGGCCAGACCGTGACGCTCGCGCAGTTCTTCGACCGCGCGATCGCTGACCGGGTTCGCGCCGACAACACGGTGCGTGCCTTCTGCGCCGGGCGCTGAGGCGGGGCGCGACGGTGCGGCACGTTCCCTACGTCAACTTCGCCGCCAAGTTCGCCGCCGAGCGCGAGCGGCTGATGCCGGCCATCGCTGGCGTGTTCGAGCGCGGCGACTTCGTCGGTGGCGCAGCGATCGAGGAGCTTGAGAGTCGCCTCGCCTCGGCTGGAGCCATCGTGGTGGCTGGTGCCCGGCCGATATTCGCCGACGTGCGCCCCGACCTCAACATCGATCCGGCTGCGGTGGCCGCGGCCATCACCTCTCGAACGCGGGCGATGGCGGCTTCCTGACCACCGACGACGACGCCGTCGCGGACCGGGTGCGGCAACTGCGCAGCCACGGCCTCATCAACCGCGAGACGGCGCTCGATTGGGGCATGGTGTCGCGCCTCGAGACGATTCAAGCGGCGGGGCTGCTCACGCGTCTGGAGGGTCTCGGCGCCGTGATCGAGCGCCGTCGCGCCAGCGCCGCGATCTATCGCTGCGAGCTCGACCCGCGCGCCACCACCTGGGCGCCGTGCCGTGACCCCGAGTTCAACACCTTCCACACCTTCATCGTCGAGGTCGAAGGCGGGAGGCGCTGCAACGGGCCCTGGCGCAGCGCGGAATCGGCACCGCGATCCACTATCCGATCCCGATCCACCAGCACCTGACGCCCGGCGACGTCGCCTACGTCGCCGAGAGCATCAACGGCTTCTACGCCGTCTGAGGCTCAGTAGAGGTTGTTCTTGTAGTCGTCCTCGACGAGTCGGTCGACCTCGTCCGCGTCGTAGGCGTTCGATCGAGTCTGCTCGAGGATCGCCCGCCCGATGCTGGGGAAATCCTTCCTGCTGCGATGGCGCGCCGGGTCCCACAGCTTCGAGCGTTTGAGCGCCTTTGCACAATGCAGGAACACCTCTTGGACCTCGACCCGGATCGCCAGCTTCGGCGCCTTGCCGTTGACCGCCAGGCCGGCGAGCAGCGCCGAGTCGCGGATGACGCTGGCGCGGCCGTTGAGGCGAAGCGTCTCCTCGATCCCGGGAACGAAGAACAAGATGCCGACATTCGGGTTCTCGACGATGTTGGCTAGCGAGTCGACGCGGCGGTTGCCCGGGCGCTCGGGGATCAGTATGGTCGTGTCGTCGAGCACCTGAACGAAGCCCGGCGGGTCGCCGCGTGGCGAGACATCGGCCGTGCCGTGGCGATCGGCGGTGCCGAGGCAGAGAAACGGCGAGTCGGCGATGAACTTCCGGCACAACCGGTCGAGCTTCGGCAGCGACTTCTGCACCGCCAGATCCATCGGCGCGCCGACGAAACCGCGCAACAGCGCCGTGTCCGTGAAGACCGTTGCATCGCTTGCCATGCTATCTCCGGTAAGGTCGCCGCAGGCTGATGCGGAGCGTACCAGCCGCACGGCGCGTCAACAACCGGCGCGGCCGTGCGTGTCCGTCGCTTGCGGTTCATACCGTGCGGGAGTAAACAGCGGACATGGCCATGCCGTCCACGGCCGCGCTCCACCGTCTCGCCAATCCGGCGCGCTTGGCTCGCCTCTCGGGCGCAATTCTGCCGTGGACCGCGGGCGCGACGGTCGTCCTGCTCGGCGTTGGCCTGTACTTGAGCCTGCTGGTGGCGCCGGCCGACTACCAACAGGGCGAGAGCGTGCGCATCATGTTCGTCCACGTGCCGGCGGCGTGGATGGCCCTCATGGTCTATGCGCTGCTCGCGGCGGCGAGCGCGAGCGCGCTGATCTGGAAGCATCCCCTCGCCGACCTCACGGGCAAGGCCGCGGCGCCGATCGGCGCGGCGTTCACTCTCATCGCGCTCGCCACCGGTTCGCTGTGGGGACAACCGATGTGGGGCACTTGGTGGGTGTGGGACGCCCGACTGACCTCTGTTCTCATCTTGTTCTTCTTGTATCTCGGCTACATGTCCTTGTGGCAGGCGATCGAAGACCCACAGAAGGCGGGCAGGGCCGCCGCCATGCTCGCCTTGGTCGGGGTGGTCAACCTGCCGATCATCAAGTTCTCGGTCGACTGGTGGAACACCCTCCACCAACCGGCCAGCATCCTGCGCGCCGACGGTCCGACCATTCACAGCGCGTTCCTCGGGCCGCTCCTGCTGATGGCGCTCGGCTACCTCGCGTTCTTTGTCACCGTTCTGATCATCCGGATGCGCCGCGAACTGGCGGCGCGCCGGCTGCGTGCGTGGCGGGCGCTGCAGGCAACCGAGTGACGCGCGTACCTGGACGCCCGATTGCGCGCGGCGGCATAGTGAGATCGAACGCGGCGGGGCGAGGCGTTCGCAGATCCGAAACGGCGTAAGCCAGGTTCGGTGGTTGACCGCAGCGTGAACTCCTTTCGCGAATTCTTAGCGATGGGCGGCTATGCCGCTTATGTGTGGCCGGCGTTCGGAGTGACCGCCGTCGTGATGATTGGTCTGGTCGTCGGGAGTGTGCGCGCCTTGCGCCGCGATGAACGCGCGCTAGCGGCGCTCGATCCCCGTCGGACGCGCCGGATGGATGAAGCGGCGAGTGGGGGCGAGCCGTGAGGCGCCGGCGAAAACGCAAGCACTATCGGATGCTCGCGGTCATCGCCGGTCTCGTCGCTCTCGGCGGCGCAAGCGTTCTGGCGCTGACCGCCTTCGATCGCAGCATGGAGTTCTTTGCCAACCCGACGGAGCTCGCCACCTTACAGACCCCGCCCGGGCGGGTGCTGCGGCTCGGCGGCCTTGTCGAGGTCGGCAGTGTGCGGCGCGGCGCCGACGGCGTCACGGTGCGCTTTCGCGTGACCGACATGAAGCACTCGGTGCCGGTGCGCTACGCCGGCTTCCTTCCCGATTTGTTCCGCGAAGGTCAGGGCATCGTCGTCAAAGGCAAGCTCGGTGCCGGCGGAGAGTTTTTGGCCGTCGAGGTGTTGGCAAAG
>VGEJ01000044.1 GCA_016869335.1 Alphaproteobacteria bacterium
CTCCGAGGATCTCCTTGACCACTTCCACCGCCTGCAGCGACCCCATGACGCCCGCGAGCGCCCCGAGCACGCCCGCCTCGGAGCAGGTCGGGATCAGGTCGGGCGGCGGCTCACGAAAAACGCAGCGGTAGCACGGGTGATCGCCGTCGCGGTGCGCGCGATATGTCGAAAGCTGGCCATCGAAGCGCAAGAGCGCCGCCGAGACCAAGCTCTTGCGCGCCAGGTAGCAGGCGTCGTTGACCAGGAACCGGGTCGCGAAGTTGTCGCTGCCGTCGGCGACGACGTCGTAAGCGCCGATGAGTTCGAGCGCGTTGGCCGCGGTGAGTCGCGCGGTGTGCGGCACCAGCGTGACGTCAGGGTTGATCGCCCCGACCGCGCGCTGGGCGCTCTCGGTCTTGGGGCGGCCGATCTGATCGGTGGCATGGATGATCTGGCGCTGAAGATTGGAGAGACTGACGGCGTCATCGTCGACCACCCCGATCGTCCCGACCCCGGCGGCCGCGAGATAGAGGATGAGCGGCGAGCCTAGGCCGCCGGCGCCGACCACAAGAACCCTGGCGCGCAGCAGGGCCGCCTGTCCGCCGCCGCCGATCTCCTTCAGGATGATGTGCCGGGCGTAGCGCTCGACCTGCTGCTCGGTGATGCCCATGGCCGCCTCGTCGCTAGCCGGTCGAGCCGAAGCCGCCTGCGCCGCGGTCGGTCTGGGGAAGCTCGGCAGTCTCGCGCCAGGCTAGGCGGACGCACGACGTGATGACGAGCTGGGCGATGCGGTCGCCCCGGTTGACGACGCACGGCTCGGCGCCGAGGTTGACGAGCAAGACCTGAACCTCGCCGCGATAGTCGGAATCGATCGTTCCCGGGCTGTTGAGGACGGTCACGCCGTGGCGCGCGGCGAGGCCCGAGCGCGGCCTGATCTGGGCCTCGTACCCCTCCGGCAGCGCCAGCACGAGGCCGGTCGGGATCAGCGCCCGTGCTCCCGGCGCCAGCGTCACCGTCTCCGTCACGGCGGCGGCGAGGTCCATTCCCGCGCTCCCCGCCGTGGCATAGGCCGGCAGCGCCATGCCCGCCCCGTGGGGCAGCCGCCGGATGGCGGCCTCGATCGCGGTCACGCCGGGCTGGGCGCCGCGGCCGGCGCCAGCGCCGCCGCGATCCGCCGCGCCAGACGCTCGGCGAGGGCGATCTTGCTCATGCGCGGCCACGCCTCGGCTCCGGTCGCGGTGATCAAGTGGACGGTGGTGGTGTCGGCGCCGAAGATGGGCGTGGCCGCAACGTCGTTGGCGAGGATCCAGTCGCACCCCTTGCGCCGGCGTTTGGCCGTCGCCTCGGCGATCAGATCGCCGGTCTCGGCAGCGAACCCCACGACGAGCCGTGGCCGGCGGGGACCGGGGCGGCTCACGGTCGCCAGGATGTCGGGCGTCTCGACGAGGTCGAACGCGGGCGCGGCGCCGCGCTTCTTGATCTTGCGCGCGGCCACGGCGCGCAGCTGCCAGTCGGCGACGGCGGCGGCGCACACCGCGATGTCGGCTGGCATCGCCGCCTCGCAGGCCGCCGCCATCTCTTGAGCCGACTCGACGTGCACCGTGCGCACGCCCGGCGGATCGCCAAGCGCAGTCGGTCCCGCGACCAGCGTGGTCGTGGCGCCGAACCGGGCGAGCGCGGCGGCGATCGCGTGCCCCTGCTTGCCGGAGGAGCGGTTCGAGATGAAGCGCACCGGGTCGACCGCCTCCCGTGTCGGTCCCGAGGTGACGAGGGCATGGCGCCCGGCAAGGAGCGGCTCGCCCCCGGCGAGGAGGAAGCCAACGGCGGCGGCGATGTCGTGCGGCTCGGCCATGCGCCCGGCACCCACCTCGCCGCACGCCAGATCGCCGGACTCCGGACCGATGACGCGCACGCCGTCGTCCTTGAGCCGGGCCAGGTTGCGCTGCGTCGCCGGATGGCGCCACATCTCGACGTTCATGGCTGGGGCCAACAGCACTGGCTTGTCGGTGGCGAGCAGGGCGGTCGAGGCCAGATCGTCGGCGTGACCGTTGGCGAGCTTGGCCATTAGGTCCGCGGTCGCCGGCGCGACCACGACGAGGTCGGCCTCGCGCGAGAGGCGGATGTGCCCCATCTCGCTCTCCTCGGTGAGCGAGAACAGATCGCGATAGACCCGCTCGCCGCTCAGCGCGGCCACCGATAGCGGCGTGACGAACTCGGCGCCCGCCGCGGTCAAGACGCAGCGCACCGCAATGTCGCGTTCGCGCAGGCGGCGGATGAGCTCGAGCGCTTTGTAGGCGGCGATCCCGCCGGCGATGATCAGCAGAACGCGCTGCGGCGCGGCGAGTCCGCTCGGCACCGAAGCATCGGTTTCCATGCCGCGAAACCCTATCGCGCGGCGCGCGGCATTGGCAAGCGCTAGGCCCCGGCGATCAAGGCGACCGCGAGCAGGAGCGCCACTGCCAACAGCGCAAGCTGGAGCGGACGACGGAGCCGCGCCTGCTCGTAGGCGATCCGGCGTGCGCTGTCGGGATGGAGCCTGACTCCCTCGGCGCTGAGCGCGCCTTCAATCTGGCTCGCGCGCGCCACGATCTGCGGCAGGCGGCGGGCGGCGCGCGCTGCGGCCGCCACGGTTTCGCGGACCTGCGCCTCGGGGCTCAAGAGGTCGCCGAGCCACGTCGCCAGCTCCGGCCCCGCCACCTCCCACATGTTGAGCTCGGGATCGAGCTCGCGCGCGACACCTTCCACAACCACCATGGTCTTCTGCAGGAGGAGGAGATGCGGCTGGGTCTCCATGGCAAAGGCTTCCGTGACCTCGAACAACTGCGCCAGGAGGCGCGCCATCGAGATGTCGCGAGCCGCGCGCCCGACCAGAGGTTCGCCGATCGAGCGGCAGGTCTGGGCAAAAACCTCGACGGAGCGCCCTGGAGGCACGTAGCCGGCGGCGAAGTGGACCTCTGCCGCGCGCCGGTAGTCGCCCTCGACGAACGCGAGCAGCAGCTCGGCGACGAAGCGGCGGGTCGGGCGATCGAGCCGGCCCATGATGCCGAAATCGACCGCCAGGATCTCGCCCGCCGGCCCGACGAACAGATTCCCCTGGTGCAGATCGGCATGGAAGAAGCCATCGCGAAAGGCCTGGCGCAGGAACACGCGGATGAGTCGCGCCGCCAGGTGCGGCAACGAGATTCCGGCAGCGGCCAACTCCTCGCGCGCCGCGATGGGAATGCCCCCGACACGCTCGAGCGTCAGCACGCGGCGCGTGGTACGCGTCCAATCCACCTCGGGTACCCGGAGATCGGGGTCGGCCGCGAAGTTCTCGCCGAGCTCGGCCGCAGCGGCCGCCTCGAGTCGCAGGTCCATTTCGATCTCGACCACCTCGGCGAAGGTGCGCACGGTTTCGACCGGCTTGAGCCGGCGCAGCCCGGGGCGTGCGCGCTCGAGCAGCCCTGCGAGCCAGCGGAACAGCGCGACGTCGCGGCGAAACGCGCGCTCGATGCCGGGCCGTAGCACCTTCACCGCCACCGGCTCACCCGTGGCGGTGACCGCGAAGTGGACCTGCGCGATCGAGGCGGCCGCGACCGGCGCGGGCTCGAAGGCCTGGAACAGCGCCTCAAGCGGCCGGCCGAGCTCCTGGGCCACCGCGGCGGCGGCACCGGCGAACGGCGGCAGGCGATCGCGGAGCCCGCCGAGATCGGCCGCCAAGTCGGTCCCCACCAGATCGGCTCGGGTCGAGAGCAGCTGCCCGAGCTTGATGAAGCTCGGGCCCAGCGCCTCGAGCGCGTCCGCGAGCCGCTGCCCGGGACGGTGCCCCGGCGCCATCGGGCGGGCGACCCCGGTCACCGTCGCGAGCAGGGCCAGGAGCCACGCCACGAGACGTCCGGTCGGGAGCAACTCCAGCGGCAGGAGGGCGCGAAACCGCGCCAGCGTCAGAATTACGCGGCCGAGGTGCCAGGCGTTGCGCGCGCTCTGCACCACCTCAGAGACGCCACGCCGAGTGCAGCGCCGCGATGCCACCCGACAGGTTGCGGTGGCGGACCTGGCCGAGCCCAGCGGCGCCGATCATGGCGCTGAACTGGGCTGGCGCGGGAAAGCGGCGGATGCTGTCGACGAGGTAGCGATAGGCATCGCGGTCGCCGGCCACCGCGGCGCCGAGCCGCGGCAGCACCTGCTCGGAATAGGCCTCGTAGAGGCGGTCGAGGCCGGGGATGGCGACGCGGCTGAACTCGAGGCACAGGAAGTGCCCGCCCGGCTTCAGGACGCGGCACGCCTCGACCAGTGCCGCCGCGATGTCGGTCACATTGCGGATGCCGAAGGCGATGGTGTAGGCATCGACCGAGCTGCGCGCGATCGGCAGCGCCTCAGCGTCGCCGCAGAGCCAGGCGATCCCGTCAACGATGCCGCGGTCGAGCGCGCGATCGCGGCCGATGGCCAGCATGGCGGTGTTGATGTCGCAGACGGTGATTATCGCCTGGCGCTGGCTCCGCCGATACGCCCTGAAGGCGATATCACCGGTGCCGCCGGCGACATCGAGCACCTTCATTCCCGGCCGTGGCGCCAACCGGTCGACGAGCGCCGCCTTCCACATCCGGTGGATACCGCCGCTCATCAGGTCGTTCATCACGTCGTAGCGCGGCGCGACGCGTGAAAACACCGCATCGACGAGGCCACGCTTGGCGGCGCGGCGCACGCTGCGGGCGCCGAAGTCCACGGTGTCGTGGTCAGAGCTCTTGGCGGCCATCCGCGTCGCTCGGCATGCTGACGCGAGGATAGCCCAGGCACCCCGATCGGGATAGGTTGCCGCCATGCCCGAGCTGCCGGAGGTGGAGACGGTGCGCCGCGGCCTCGCCGCGCGGCTGACCGGGCGCACGGTGGTTGGCGCGGTGCAGCGCCGCCCCGACTTGCGCATCGCCCTGCCGGAGCGCTTCGCCCAGCGCCTCGTCGGCAGGCGGCTCCGCATGGTCGGGCGGCGCGCCAAGTACCTGTTGCTCCACTTCGAGGACGCCAGTGTCCTGCTGATCCACCTCGGCATGTCGGGCCGGCTGGTCTTGAACGAGCGCGCGTCGAACCGCAGCGAGCCGCACGATCACGTTATATTGACGTGGGACGATGGCGCCGTGCTCGTCTACAACGACGCCCGCCGCTTCGGCCTGATGACGCTCAGCGATGAGGCTTCGCTTGCCGGTCATACGCTGCTCCGTGGGCTCGGTCCCGAGCCGCTCGGCGACGAGTTCGACGGTCCGTCGCTGTCGGCCGCGCTGGCCGGCAAGCGCACCCCCATCAAGGCGGCGCTGCTCGACCAGCGCGTGGTGGCGGGGCTCGGCAACATCTATGTCTGCGAGGCGCTCTTTCGCGCCATGATCTCGCCCCGGCGCCCGGCCCATACGGTCGCGGGCCGGCGCGCGGCGCGGCTGGCGCCGGCGATCCGCGCGGTGCTCGGCGAGGCGATTGCCGCCGGTGGCTCGAGCCTGCGCGACTACGTGCAAGCAGATGGCGGCCTCGGCGCCTTCCAGAACCGCTTTCAGGTCTACGACCGCGAGGGCCGACCCTGCCCCGCGTGCCACTGCGGCGGCGGTGTTCGTCGCATCGTGCAGAGCGGGCGCTCCACCTTCTACTGTCCGACGCTGCAGCGCTAGACCAGGCGCGGAGCGCTCAGAAGCTCGGGACGAAGCCCTCGCCCGCGGCCTCGATGTGGCACACGAACAGGTCACCGAAGTGCGCCGGCATGAGAAGCGCCCCGGTGCCGGCGCAATGCTCCAGCACCGCGCGCCGGCTGCGGCGCGCCAATGTGGCGTCGGCGCAGGCGAAGCTGTTCCACGTCGGGTGATACACCTGGATGCCGTGGTGTAGGATGTCGCCGCAAAACACGGCGCCGGCGCCGCGCGAGTCCAGTCTGATCGCGACCGTGCCCGGCGTATGGCCCGGTCGCGGCTCGATCGTCAGGTGCTCATCGATCGCCCGGGGGCCACTGACCATGTCGGCGAGGCCGGCTTCCACCACCGGGACGACGCTGTCGCGGAACGCGCCGTGCACTGCCGGCCGGTTCTGCGGCTCACGCTCGAGCGCGAGGTAATGCTCGTAGTCAGCGCGGCTGAAGACGTAGCGCGCGTTCGGGAAAGTCGGCACCCAGCGGCCGTTGTCGAGCCGGGTGTTCCAGCCGACGTGATCCATATGGAGGTAGGTGCACATCACGAGGGCGATCTCTTCCGGCCGCACCCCGGCCGCCGCCAGGCGCTCGAGATACCGGGTCTCCATCATGTGCCACAGTGGCCGCTTCGGGCGCGGCTTGTGGTTGCCGACGCATGTGTCGATCAGGATTGTCTTGCCGCCGATCCGGATGAGCCAGCTATGGACGCTGAGCTTGAGCATCCCGCTGGCCGGGTCGTAGTGGCTCGGCGCCAGCCACGCCATGTGCGGGGCCACCCGCTCCGGGCGCCAATCGGCGAAGAAGGTAGCGGCCTCGAAGTTGGGCTCGTAGCTCTCCTCGATCCGCGCCACGCTCGCCGCGCCGATCTGTACTTCCGTCATCGCCCACCTCATCCAGCCAGCGGGCTACCATAGCCCGAAGCGCCGATGACCGCTTCGATGGCGCGGCGGCGTTCGACGACACCACCAATGCCTCGCCGGGCGGCCCGGTGTTGCGGGTCGCGTTCGCCGACAACCACACCCTCGTCGTGGTCCGCGTCCTCGATGAGGAGCACAGCGTGTTCCTGCCGGCGCGCCCGGTTCTCAATGAGGCCGGCTTCAACCCGGATCTCCTGCAGCCCCAGGTCATCGTCAGTGTCGAGGGCTATCCACACAAGGTGGACAAGCTCAAGTTCTGGGCAACCGGACTATCGGTCGTGTAGCTACTTGGCGCGTGCGCGGAAGACGCCATCCCGATCCGGGCCCGGCGGATCGGAAGCGAACTCCGAGATGCGCTCGCGGAACTCGGCGTAGAGAGCTGCCGCCGCCAGGGGCAGAGCGGCGCATTCCGCGCACAGCGTGGCGGCCGCCGCCCAGTCCTGCGCGCGGTACGCCGCGAGCATGGCACCGTGGCGCTTCTGGAGGCGCTGGAAGCTCGGCTGCCGCGCCAGGGCTGCATCGCCCATGAGCGCAAACATGCGCGCAGGCTCCGCCTTGCCCTTGACGGCGATCAGGTCGAGCTCAATGGCCGCGAGCTCGGGCGCCCCCTGCCGCGTCAGCTCGCCGATGATGACGCCGACGCCGTAGGTCTTGCACTGGCCCTCGATGCGCGAGGCCAGGTTCACCGGGTCACCCAGGGCCGAATAGTTGAAGCGCTGCTCGGAGCCGACGTTGCCAACGCAACAGCGTCCCGTGTTGATGCCGATGCCGAGGTCGATCGGCAGCGGCGCCAACCCCTCGGCGGCGCGCTCGGCGGCGAGCGAGTGGTTGACGGCCCGGAGCCGCTCGGGATGCTCCGGAAGCTGGTCAACGAGCGTGGGCGAGAGGTACTGCCCGAAGGCCGACCGCACCGTCTTGCGCCGCGCCGCCTCGCGCGCGTAGCCGGCGCAGGTCAGCATCAGATGGAGGACGATGGTGCATGCCGCCGGGTAGCTGACGTCCACGAGCAGCCGCTCGACTTCGTAGGCATACCACGAGCCGCCGCCCAGGCCGGCAAGGAACACGCCGAGGAGCCCGATCGTCCAGACCGCCGGGACCGCCGGTACCAACGCGACAAAGACGAGGCCAACCGCGACCGTGCCGAGGATCTCGAGCAGTGTCATTGCCGCCGGCCGTCGGAGATAGATGCCACTCACCACGTTCTCGATGGTGTTCGCATGCACCTCCACACCGGGCATGGCGCCGGCCACCGGCGTCCGCCGGAGATCGACCAGGCCGGGCGCCGAGGTGCCCACCAGGAGGAGGCGTCCGGCGATCGTCGTGCGATCGGCGGTGCCCTTGATCACGTCGCGTGCCGAGACGTACAGCGCATCCCGCGTGTGACGGGCGAAGTGAACCCAGATGCGGCCGCGACCATCGGTCGGTATGCGGTAGGGCCGCACGATCACCTCGTTCACCCCGTCGGGGTTCGTCCGTACGGCAACGCGCGCTGCCCTCCCGCCACGCGCAGCATCTCCACCGCGAGAGAAGGGTAGATCGTGCCGCCGACGTTGACGATCAGCGGGATCCGGCGTGTGACCCCGTCGGTCTCGTCCTCGATCGACACCATGCCGAGGCCTGGCGCTGCGGCCTCGATGACCGGAACGTTGCGCACCAGGCCCGCGAGCGCGGGTATGAACGGGCGCGGGTCTGCTCCGAGCTGCGCAAAAGCGATCTTGCGGGCGCCCTTCTGGGTCTCGCGGCCGAGGGCGCGATCGGGGTAGCCGGCGCAGGGTTACTGCCGCGGGTCACGCTGAGCGGGCAGCTCGGCTATGAAGAGGTCGACAGCAAGATCCGGCGCGAGGACTTCGGCAAGTCGTTCCGCCGCGGCCAGGATCGGCTCACGCTGACCGTGACCCAGAATCTGTTCGATGGCGAGCGCAAGAGCGCGCAGAAGGAATCGGCCGAGTTCAGTCACGCATTGGCTGCAGACACGCTGGAGAGCGCCCTCCAGAACGTGCTGTTCGAAGGCACCAACGCGTACATCGATGTGCTCTGCCAGCTGACGCTGGTCAGGCTGGCCGAGGCCAACGAACGCACCATCGCCATTCAGCTCAACCTCGAGGACGAGCGGGTGCGGCGCGGATCGGGTATCGCCGTCGATGCGCTGCTCGCCAAGTCGCGCCTGCAGCTCGCGAAGGAGCAGCGCGTGGTGTTCGAGGGCAACATGCAGCAGGCTGCCGACCGGTTCACGCAGGTGTTCGACAAAGTACCTTCCCCGCCCGCCATGATCGATCCGCTGCCGCCCTACCGCCTGCTGCCAGACACGTTCGATACGGCGATCACCATCGCGCTGCAAAACAACCCGCTGGTGGCGAACGCGAGCCGGCTGATCGACGTTGCGCGGGCCAATCAGCGGATCGCGGCGTCGGGCTACTACCCACGGGTCGACGTCGTCGGCGTCGCCAATTGGGAGGACGATATCAATGCTGTCCCGGGGATCCGGCGCGATTGGTCGGTGCTGCTGCGCTCGACGTGGGATCTATTCGCCGGATTCTCGACCCTCTCGGCGACCGCACAGGCGGCCTCGCAGTACGCCTCCAGCCTCAACAATCACGTCTTCGTGAACCGCAAGGTTGCCGAGGAAGTGCGCTTGGCCTAGCAGGGCGTGCTGACCGCCTGCGACCGCCGCGCGCTACTGCGCAACGCCGTCAACATCGCTGCCGAGGTGTGGCAGGCGCGCAAGCTCCTGCGCGAGGCCTGGCGCGAGACCGTCATCAACGTGCTCGATGCCAAAACCGAGGTGTTCAACGCCTAGATCAGCCTCGCGGGCGCCTCCTACGGCGAGATGTCGGTGGTGTACCGACTGCTCCTCGTCCTCGGGCGGCTGACCGCCGACGATCTGGCGATCGCAGCCGACGCTGTGCTCACCCGCGATCTCGGCTCGGTTCGCACCGAGGCCTTGTCCGCGGGCAGCCGTGCGATCGGCTACCTGCGGCCCTCGGACGATGAGGCGCTGCGCGAGATCGTGCCGCCCTCCGAGGGGCTCGGCGAGGAACCGAGCCCGTTCGAGTGCAGGCCGGCCGAAGACGAGGCGTTGGAAGGCGGCCCGGCCAGTGTCGAGCCGGCGGCCGGCGGTTCCGCGCCCTGGGAGAGCGCGCTCCTCGAGCGCGGCGCCGCCGACACGCTGCTCGAGATCCACGATAGGGTGCGCTGAGGGGCCCCGGCCAGCGCCGGCGTCGCCGGGCGGTCGTGGAGGTGACAAGCTGCCGCGCACCGACTACATCACATTCGTGACGTTCGTGCTCTCGGCAGTGAGGGCTCTCGCACGGGGAGCGCAGCGGCGGTGGCCAAGTACGATTTCGATCTGTTCGTGATTGGCGCGGGTTCGGGCGGTGTGCGCGCAAGCCGCGTCGCGGCGAACTACGGCGCCCGGGTGGCGGTGTGCGAGGAGAGCCGCGTCGGCGGCACCTGTGTCATTCGTGGCTGCATTCCGAAGAAGCTCCTGGTCTACGGCGCGCACTATGGCGAGGACTTCGCAGACGCCCTCGCCTACGGCTGGTCGGCCGCCGGCCCGCGCTTCGATTGGGGCACTCTGATCTCCAACAAGGACAAGGAGATCGATCGGCTCAATCGCGTCTACATCGGGCTCCTGCGCGATGCCGGCGTCCAGCTCGTACAGGGGCGCGCGGTGCTACGCGATGCGCACACGGTGGTGGTCGGTGACCGGGCTTACGGTGCCGAGACGATCCTGATCGCAACCGGCGCGCGGCCGGTGCGTCCGAGCCTCCCCGGCATCGAACACAGCATCACCTCGGACGAAGCATTCCACCTTGCCGACCTGCCGCGCCGCGTCGTCATCGTGGGTGGCGGTTACATCGCCTGCGAGTTCGCCGGCATCTTCAACGGGCTCGGGGCGCACACGACTCAACTCTATCGCGGCACGCAGATCCTGCGCGGCTTCGACGATGACGTCCGCACGTTCCTCTGCCGGGAGATGCGCCGGCACGGCGTGGACATACGGCTCGACCACGACGTGCGGCGGATCGAGCGCACGGCGGCGGGCGTCGAACTGACGCTGCTCGATGGCAGCCAGATCGCGTGCGATGCCATCATGTTCGCGACGGGGCGGGCGCCGAACACAAAGGGGCTCGGGCTCGAAGCGGTCGGCGTCGCGCTCGACGCCAAGGGCGCCGTGGCCGTCGATGCCTGGTCGCGCACGAGCGTGCCCAACATCTATGCCGTCGGTGACGTCACCAACCGCATCAACTTGACGCCGGTAGCGCTCAACGAGGGCCTCTGCTTCGCCGAGACGCTCTATGGCCCGACGCCGCGCCAGATGGACCACGCAAACGTGCCCTCGGCGGTGTTCTCGAACCCGAGCGTGGCGACGGTCGGACTGACCGAGGCGGCGGCGCGGCGCGCGCTCGGTGCGATCGATATCTACAAGTCGACGTTCCGGCCGTTGCGCCATACCCTGACCGGGCGCGACAGCTTTGTGCTGCTGAAACTGGTCGTCGATGCCACGTCGCAGCGCGTGGTCGGCGCCCACATGGTGGGGCCCGAGGCGGCCGAGACCATCCAGGGCATCGCCATCGCGGTGAAGCTCGGCGCCACTAAGGCACAGTTCGACGCGACGGTCGGCATCCATCCGACCGCGGCCGAGGAGTTCGTGACGATGCGAACCAAGTTCGTCGAGCCCGAGGCCCGCGCGGCCGAGTAGACGCGGGCTCGAAAAGTCCCGCGTTCCGGCGTATAGGTAGCGCCTTGCCGCGGCGCGAGGAGATCATCATGGCAACCCGGCCGCGCGATTGGGCCCCCGAGAGCTGGCGCCAGCGCGCGATCCGCCAGCAGCCCGACTACCCCGACCCGCGCGCGCTCGCCGAGGTCGAGGCGCGGCTGAAGAGCTTTCCTCCGCTCGTGTTCGCCGGCGAGGCGCGCCGGCTCAAGCGGCAGCTCGCCGAGGCGGTGGCCGGGCGGGCGTTCCTGCTCCAGGGCGGCGACTGCGCCGAGAGCTTCGCCGAGCTGCACGCCAACACCATTCGCGATACGTTTCGCGTGCTCTTGCAGATGGCGGTGGTGCTGACGTTTGCCGCGGCGTGCCCGGTGATCAAGGTCGGGCGCCTAGCCGGTCAGTTTGCCAAGCCGCGCAGCGATGCGTTCGAGGTGCGCGGCCAGGTGAGCCTGCCGAGCTATCGCGGCGACATCGTCAACGGCATGGAGTTCACTGCCGAAGCGCGGGCGCCCGATCCGAGCCGGCTCCTGACCGCCTACAGCCAGGCTGCGGCGACCTTGAACCTGATCCGTGCCTTCGCGCAGGGCGGCTACGCCGACCTCCACCGCGTGCACGGCTGGAACCTGGGCTTCGTCGCGGCGAGCCCGGCCGGCGAGCGCTACGAGGCGCTGGCCAGCCGGATCACCGAAACGCTCGCGTTCATGGCGGCGATCGGGCTCGGCGAGGGCTCGGTGCCGCAGCTCCAGCAGACCGACTTCTACACCTCCCACGAGGCGCTCCTCCTCGGCTTCGAGGAAGCGATGACCCGGGTCGACTCGACGAGCGGCGATTTCTACGACACCTCGGCCCACATGCTGTGGATCGGCGACCGCACGCGCGACCCGGCGGAGGCCCACGTCGAGTTCCTGCGCGGCGTCGGCAATCCGGTCGCGGTCAAGGTCGGCCCCTCGCTCGAACCCAGCGGCCTCTTGCGCCTCATCGACATCCTCGATCCGGCCAACGAACCGGGGCGCCTCACGCTCATCAGCCGGATGGGTAGGGACAGGGTGCTGGAGAAGCTCCCACCGCTGGTGCGCGCCGTCAAGGCGGAGGGGCGTCACGTGCTGTGGTCGTGTGATCCCATGCACGGCAACACGATCAAGCTGCAGAATGGCTACAAGACCCGGATCTTCGATCACGTGCTCGGCGAGGTCGGCCGGTTCTTCGAGGTGCACGATGCCGAGGGCACCTATGCCGGCGGGGTGCACTGCGAGATGACCGGGCAGGATGTGACCGAGTGTCTGGGCGGGGCGCAGGCGGTGACCGAGAGCTCGCTCGCCGACCGCTATCACACGCACTGCGATCCCCGGCTCAACGCCTCGCAAAGCCTTGAGCTGGCGTTCCTGATCTCCGAGACGCTCAAACGCCACCGCGGCGGCCTGCCT
>VGEJ01000045.1 GCA_016869335.1 Alphaproteobacteria bacterium
AGGCGTGACCGCCGCCGGCGCCGCCGGCATGGCCTCGGCGGCCTCGACCGCTTCGCTTGGCTCGGCCGCCACCTCGACGAGCTCCCGCGCTCCGCGCGTCTCGGCCTCCTGCGGCGTCCTGCCCGCCACCCGGTCGATGCGGCTGTTGGGCGGGATGAGCGAGTCGTCGACGGCGATACTCACCCGCATCTGATAGCGTGCCTCGATCGCGGAGAGCGCCTGGCGTTTCTCGTTGAGCAAGTAGATCGTCGGCGCCGTCGCCAGATGGACCTTGATCTCGCGGCTGCGCTCGCGCAGGCCCTCCTCCTCGATCTGCCGCAGCACGTGGAGTGCCGTCGATTCGGTGGAGCGCACGACGCCGGTGCCGGCGCAGCGCGGACACGCTTCGGTCGAGGTCTCGATCAGGCTCGGCCGCAGGCGCTGGCGCGACATCTCGAGCAGGCCGAACGGGCTGATGCGTCCGACCTGGATGCGCGCCCGGTCGGCCTTGAGGCATTCCTTGAACCGGCGTTCCACGGAGCGGACGTTGCGGCCCACCTCCATGTCGATGAAATCGACCACGACCAGCCCGGCGAGGTCGCGTAGCCGGAGCTGGCGGGCGACTTCCTCCGCAGCCTGGAGATTGGTGCGGAGCGCGGTCTCTTCGATGTTGCGCTCGCGCGTGGACCGGCCGGAGTTGACGTCGATCGCTACCAGGGCCTCGGTCGCGTTCATGACGATGTAGCCGCCGGACTTGAGCTGAACGGTCGGGCTGTGCATCGAATCGAGCTGCTGTTCCACCTGATAGCGCTGAAACAGCGGAATGCGCTCCTCGTAGGGCTGCACGACCTTGGCATGGCTCGGTATGAGCATGCGCATGAATGACTTGGCGCGCTTGTAGCCCTCGCTTCCCTCCACGAGGATTTCTTCGATGTCCTTGCTGTAGAGATCGCGGATCGCGCGCCTGATCAACTCCGCCTCTTCGTGAACCACCCGCGGTGCTGTCGAGGTGAGCGTCCGCTCGCGGACTTCGTCCCAGAGCCGGAGCAGGTACTCGAGGTCGCGTTTGATCTCGGCCCGGCTGCGCTCGACCCCGGCCGTGCGCATGATCAGGCTCATGCCGGCGGGGATCTCGAGGCTCTCCATGATCGACTTCAGGCGGGTGCGATCGACGCCGGCGGCGATCCGCCGGCTGATGCCGCCGCCCCGCGGCGTGTTCGGCATGAGCACACAGTAACGGCCCGCCAGCGACAGGTAGGTGGTCAGCGCGGCGCCCTTGGTGCCCCGTTCCTCTTTGACGACCTGGACGAGCAGGATCTGGCGCCGCCGGATGACCTCCTGGATCTTGTAGCGCCGTCGCAGCAGGCGTTGCCGCCGCGCCCGGGCCGCATCCTCGAGATCGTCGCCACCCATGGTGTCGACCGACTCGCGGGTCGCCACCGTGTCCTCGTTGCCGGCCGCAGCCTCCTCGCAGCCGCCGGCGGCCGCTGCGTCGGTTCCGACGGCACTGCTCTCGGCGTCAGCGGCGCGCGCTGCTTCGCCGGTCGTGGCGGCGCCTCCATCCTCGCCGAGTAGGGCAGCCGATGCCGCGGCGGGGGATGCTTCGCTGGCCGCCATCGACGCGTCCGGTTCAGGTGCGGGGGCGTCCCCCTCTGACGCCGCAGCCCTGGCCGCCTCGTCGGAGGGCGCCATCGGCTCTCCTCGTGAGCCCTCGGCCGCCTCGCCGAGCGCCTCCTCCTCGGCAGCCTCCTCGTCGAGGAGCACCTTACGGTCGGCAATCGGGATCTGGTAGTAGTCGGGGTGGATTTCGCTCAACGCCAGGAAGCCGTGGCGGTTGCCGCCATAGTCGACGAACGCTGCCTGGAGCGAGGGCTCTACGCGCGTGACCTTCGCGAGGTAGATGTTGCCCTTGAGCTGTCGCTTGGTCGACGACTCGAAATCGAACTCCTCAAGACGAGTTCCATGAACGACGACGACCCGGGTCTCTTCCGGATGGGCCGCGTCGATCAGCATGCGTGTGGTCATAGTGCTTGTTCTCCGTGGCACGCGGTCGCGGTCCGGCGAACGACGCGCGAGCGCTGCCGACTATGAAGCCATGGTCAAGGCGCCAGCCCGACCTGCCCGAGGCAGGCCGCCGCAAGGCTGCCCTCGCTCCGGTATTTGGGAGCTGACTTCGGATTGGGGTGTTTCGCATTGCCATGTGACGCAGCGAACCAGCCTCCGATGCGGGTATCGCCGCGGAGACCAAGATGCCACGCCGTCGTCCGTCGCAGGTGATTGACGAGCGGCTGCGAACGTTCGCCGTCAACCATGGTAGTCGGTGATGGCGCCCGGGACAATCGGTTTCTTGCCGCGGCCGAGCCCCAGAAACCCCCGGTTGATCGGCCTTCTCGACCGGTATAGTAGGGGAGCACGTAAGTTCGGCAACCGGATCCGCGTCCTGACGGGACCTGAGAGCTGATATCAATGCGGGCCGGCCTCGCACGCGTGCTGGCACTCCTGATCGTAGGTGCGCCGCCCCTGCCCGGGTGGGCCGATGCCGTGGTCGGCGGGCTGCGCATCGGCGAACACGGTACGATTACGCGCTTCGTCCTCGACCTCGATGCCGCCGTCGACTATCGGATCGGTTTCCCGGCCCCGAACTCGGCGCGGCTGGAGCTGCCCGCGAGCGACTGGAGAGTGGCGGTCGGCGACAGCGGGCGCGGGCGCGGTCTGATTCGCTACTTCGCGCTAGAAACCGATGCGGCGGGCACCACCGTGGTCCTGGACATGGCGGTGCCGGCGCGCGTGCTGCACCACTTCCTCTTGCCGCCGCAGGGCCCGTTCGGCTATCGCCTCGTGGTCGATTTCGTGCCGGGCGCGGCGGCGTCGGCGCTGACGGAGACCGTGAACGACGAAGCCGTTGCGCTCATCGGGACGCTGCGTGGCCCGGTGCCCATGCCGCGCCCGCGCCGCCACGTGATCGTGATTGATCCGGGGCATGGCGGGCTGGATCCCGGTGCGATCGGCGGCGCCGGCACCATGGAAAAAGACGTCGCGCTGGCGGTTGCACTCGAGGTTCGCGAGCGATTGGCGGAGCGCCGCCGCTTCGTCGTCGTGCTGACGCGCGAGCGCGATATCTACCTCAAGCTGCGCGACCGCGTCGCGCTCGCGCGAGCCGCGCAGGGCGAGCTGTTTCTCTCGCTTCACGCCGACTCGCATCGCAACGCGGCGCTTCAAGGCGCCTCGGTCTATACCCTCTCCGAAACCGCATCGGACGAGGAGGCGGCAGCCCTGGCGGCCAAGGAGAACCGCGCCGACATCATCGCCGGGGTCGATCTCAGTCACGAGAACCCGGTGGTGAGCGAGATCCTGATCGATCTGGCGCAGCGCGAGACGCTCAACCTGTCAGCCGACTTCGCCAACCACCTGCTGCCCGAGCTTAAGGCGGCGGCCGAGGTGCTGCGCAACTCGCGCCGGTTTGCCGGATTCGCCGTGCTCAAAGCGCCCGACATGCCCTCGGTGCTGATCGAGCTTGGGTACCTCTCGAACCGGGCCGACGAGCACCGCCTGAGCACGCCCGCGGGCCGGGCCGGCCTGGTCGAGGCGATCGCGCGCGCGATCGACACCTATTTCAGCGGGCAGAGCGAGTGATCGGCAGGACGGCCATGACCCGCGGTGCCGGATCACGCGCGCGGTGTGGTAGCGTGCCCGCGGCCGTCGGCCGAACGGGGCGCGGCCACAAGGTCACGTGATGCGGGTCGTGCGGTTTCTGAGCGTGGCGATCGCGGCGCTGGCGCTGCTGGCCGTTGCCGGCGCCACCGCGGCCCTGGTCGTCTTCCATCAATACGGTCGCGGCCTGCCCGACTACGGGCAACTCGCGGACTATGAGCCGCCGACGGTCACCCGCCTGCACGCCGGGGACGGCCGGCTCATTGCCGAGTTCGCGCGCGAGAAGCGGGTGTTCGTTCCCGTGGAGGCGATTCCACTCCGCGTGGTGCAGGCGTTCCTCGCGGCCGAGGACAAGAACTTCTTCACCCACCCCGGGGTCGATGCCCTGGGCGTGGTGCGCGCCGCCGTGACCAACATCATTCACATGCGCGACTCGAGCCGGCGGCCGGCGGGCGCCTCGACCATCACGCAGCAGGTCGCCAAAAACTTCCTGCTGTCCAACGAGGTCTCGTTCCGGCGCAAGATCAAGGAGGCGATCCTCACCTTCCGCATCGAGCGCGCGCTGAGCAAGGAGCGCATCCTCGAGCTCTACCTGAACGAGATCTACCTCGGCTATGGCTCCTACGGCGTCGCAGCGGCGGCGCTCAACTATTTCGGCAGGTCGCTCGATGAGCTGTCGCTCGCCGAGGCGGCCTACCTCGCGGCCCTGCCCAAGGCGCCGAGCAACTACCACCCCACGCAGCATCGCGCAGCAGCCGAGGCGCGGCGCAACTGGGTGATCGCGCGCATGGCGGAGGAGGGCTTCGCGAGCCCGACCGAGGCGGCCGCAGCGCAGGCCGAGCCGCTCGCCGTGCGCGCGCCGACCGATCCCGAGATCGTCGCCGCCGACTACTTCACCGAGGAGGTGCGCCGCGAACTGCTGGACCGCTACGGCGAGCGCGGCCTCTACGAGGGCGGCCTGTCGGTACGCACCACCCTCGATACCCACCTGCAGGCCATCGCCGAGCGCGCGTTGCGCCGCGGCTTGACCGCGTACGACCGCCGCCACGGCTATCGCGGCGCGCTGGCCCGTCTGGACCTCGCCGCCGACTGGCCCGCTCGCCTGGCCGCGGCCGCCGTGGCTCCGGGCCATCCCGATTGGCGCGCCGCCCTGGTGCTGACCGTCGAAGCGGCGCAGGCCCGCATCGGTTTTGCCGACGGCACCGAGGGGCACATCGTCTTCGACGAACTGAAGTGGGCGTGGCGGCAGCTTGCCGGAGGCGGCCTCGGTCCAACGCCCAGGCGGCCAGCGGATGTGCTGGCCGCGGGCGATGTCGTTGCCGTTTCGCCGGCCGAGCAGGGCGGCTATCGCCTCGAGCAGCGGCCGGCCATCGAGGGCGCGGTCGTGGCGCTCGACCCGCATACCGGGAGGGTGCTTGCGCTGGTCGGTGGATTCCTCTTCGAGCACAGCCAGTTCAACCGCGCGGTGCAGGGGCGGCGGCAGCCGGGCTCGGCGTTCAAGCCGTTCGTCTACGCAGCCGCGCTCGAGAGCGGCTTCACGCCGGCGAGCCTGGTGCTCGATGCGCCGTTCGTCATCGATCAGGGGCCCGGCCTCGCCAAGTGGAAGCCGGCCAACTACCAGCGCAAATACTTCGGGCCGAGCACCCTTCGTCTCGGCCTGGAGAAGTCGCGCAATTTGATGACCGTGCGGCTCGCCCAGTTCGTCGGCATCGAGCGTATCGCCGAGGTGGCGGAGCGGTTTGGCGTCGTCGAGGGAATGCCGCCGCAGCTCGCCATGGCGCTCGGCGCCGGCGAGACCACGCTGATACGGCTTACCGCCGCCTACGCGATCCTGGTGAACGGCGGCAAGCGCATCGTGCCGAGCCTGATCGACCGGGTGCAGGATCGGCGCGGGCGTACCGTGTTCCGCCACGATGCGCGCGACTGCCCGGGCTGTGCCGCGGCGAGCTGGCGCGGTCAGGCGGAGCCGGTGCTGCCCGACGGCCGTTCCCGGGTGATCGACGCGCCGACCGCCTATCAGCTCGTTTCGATGCTGCAGGGTGTGGTCGAGCGTGGCACCGGCCATATCATTGCCGACGTCGGCAGACCGCTCGCCGGCAAGACCGGCACCACCAACGACAGCCGCGACGCGTGGTTCGTCGGATTCGCGCCGGATCTCGCGGTCGGCGTGTTCTGCGGCTTCGACCAGCCGCGCACCCTCGGGCGCGGCGAGACCGGGGCGAGCGTGGCAGCGCCGGTTTTTCGCGACTTCATGGCCGAGGCGCTGGCCGACCAGCCGGCCTTGCCGTTCCGCATTCCTTCGGGGGTGCGGCTGGTGCGCGTCAACGCCGAGACCGGTCGGCTGGCTCGGCCCGGCGAGCGCAACGTCATCCTCGAGGCGTTCAAGCCCGGCACCGAGCCGGGCGACCAGGCGGCCCCGGTGCTCGATGGCGTGCCCCAGGCCGGCGTCGGCGGCGCCGCTGCCGATGAGGGCACCGGCGGACTATATTGAGGAGCAGGGGCGCCGCGGTCGCGGTGCGTGGAGCGAGGAAAGGATGCGGACCGAGGTCGATCAATTGGCGGACGAGATCAGGCAGTCGCTGGCGCGGCTAAGGGGGCATCTTTGACTGGGATGCCACGCAACGGCGGCTGGCCCAACTCAACGCCCGCGCCGAGGACCCCCACCTGTGGGACGACCCGCGGGCCGCGCAGGCGTTGATGCGCGAGCGAACGCGCGTGAGCGCGACGGTTGCCGGCTATGAGCGGCTCGCGCGCGGGCTAGAAGACTGCCTCGAGTTGAATGCTCTGGCGGAGGCCGAGGGCGACGAGGCGGTGACGGGCGAAACCCTCGTGGCGCTGGCGAAGCTCCGCGACGAGGCTGGGCAGCGGATGCTCGAGAGCATGCTATCGGGCGAGGCCGACGGCAACGACGCCTACCTCGAGGTCCATGCCGGCGCCGGCGGCACCGAGTCGCAGGACTGGGCTGCCATGCTCCTTCGCATGTACGTGCGCTGGGCCGAGCGTCACGGCTACACGGTCGAGTGGGTCGAGGAAAGCCCGGGCGAAGAGGCGGGCATCAAGTCGGCGACGATCATCGTCAAGGGCGGCAACGCCTTTGGCTGGCTCAAGACCGAGAGCGGAGTGCACCGCCTGGTGCGCATCTCACCCTTCGATTCGAATGCGCGCCGGCACACGAGCTTCGCCAGCGTCGGCGCCTACCCCGTCGTCGACGACGCGATCGCCGTCGACATCCTCGACAAGGACCTGCGCATCGACACCTACCGCGCGTCCGGTGCCGGGGGACAACACGTCAACCGGACCGATAGCGCGGTGCGCATCACCCACCTGCCGACAGGGATCGTCGTGCAGTGCCAGAACGACCGCTCCCAGCACAAGAACCGGGCGACTGCGATGGCGATGCTCAAAGCGCGGCTCTACGAGGCCGAGCTGCGCCGGCGCGAGGCCGCGCGCCAAGCGTTGCACGCCGCCAAGACCGAGATCGGGTGGGGGCATCAGATCCGCTCCTACGTGCTCCACCCCTACCAGCTGGTCAAGGACCTGCGCACGGACATCGAGACCGGCAACACCGCCGCCGTGCTCGACGGCGACCTCGACCGCTTCATGAACGCAGCGCTCTCGCTGCGCGTGACCGAGAGCGCCCGCCACGGCGCGGCCTAAGGTCGCGGCGGCGGCTCCGGGCGGCTGGCGCGCGCAGCGGCGGCCGGCTCGGCGATGAGGGTGCGGAAGTGGGCATGAACCGCCGCTTCGGTGGCGAGCAGACGGGCCCGCAGGTCGGCGAAACCGTGAGCGCCGGTCGCCCGTACCAGGATCGCCTTGAGGCCCGGCGGCGCCGCTGCCTCATCGAACTCGCCCGCCACCGTTAGCCGCAGCAGGACCTGGACACTGCGCAGGAAGCGGGCCGCCGCGGCGAGGTCGTTGGCGAGCGCGATGGACAGCGCACCTGCCTTGGCGAGACGCTCGAGGGCGACATCGGTGCGTGTGTCGATAACCTCGGGGTGTTCGGCGGCGTGACCGAGCTGCAGCCACTGGCACAGGAACTCGACATCGAGGAGCCCGCCCCGCACGTGCTTGATCGCCCACGGATCGGCGGTGCCGTGCTCGCGTCCGATGCGCTCGCGCATGTCAGCGACCGCCGCTACCAGCGCCGGGCCGGAGCGGGGGCGGCACAGCGCGTCCTGGATCGCCGCCGTGGTGCGCACGGCCAGCGCCGGATCGCCGGCGACGACGCGCGCACGTGTCAGCGCCATGTGCTCCCAGAGCCAGGCCTCGGCGCGATGGTAGGTGAAGAAGCCGGCCAGGCTGACCGCGATCGGTCCCTTGCTGCCGGACGGACGCAGCCGCATGTCGACCCGGTAGAGCGGGCCTTCCGCGGTGTGGGATGTGAAGGCGTTGATCAGACGCTGGCACAGCCGGGCATAGAACAGGGCGCCCGGCAGCGGCCGCTTGGTTCCGGATGACTGAGCCTCGCCGGCGCAGTCGTAGATGAACACCAGATCGAGGTCCGAGGCTTCCGAGAACTCGTCACCGCCGAGCTTGCCCAGGCCGACGATCACCAGCTCGCCACCGGACACCCGGCCATGACGCAGCGCAAACTCGTCGGCGACCGCCGGCAACAGCGCTTGGATCGCGGCATCGGCGATGGCCGTCCAGGCGCTGCCTGCCGCGCCCGCATCGAGCCCACCCCGCAAGAGCTGAACGCCGACCTGGAAGCGCCGCTCCCGCGCCCAGCGGCGCACGATGTCGAGCACGTCTTCATAGTCGCGCGCGTGCGCCAGGCTTTCGCGTACCTCGTGGAGTAACACGGCCGCGTCCGGCAGGGGCTCGCCGAAGCTTGCGCCGAGCACACCGTCGAGGAGTTGCGGCGCCCGGCTCAGGTACTCGGCGAGGCGCGGCGCACTGCCCATGATCTCGGCGACCACGTCCAGCAGCATCGGGTTGGCGCGGAACAGCGCGAAGAGCGACACCCCGGCGCTCAGCTTCGCGAGGAACTCATCGAAGCGGAGGAGCGCTGCGGTTGGTGCGGCGGTCCGGGCGAGGCTTTCCAGGATCGCCGGAACCAGCTCGGTCAGCAGCTCGCGCGCGCGGGCGCTGCGGGTCGCGGCGTAACGGCCGTGATGCCACACCCGCACCGCGCCGGCGACCTTGCTCGGCTCGTCGAAGCCCATGCGCGCGAGCGTCGCCAGGGTCTCGGGATCGTCTTCGGTGCCGGTGAAGACGAGATTGCCCGGGCGGCCCAACGGCGGCGCCGACTCGAACAGCGCCGCGTAGTGGGCCTCGACCGTGCTGAGGTGGGCGCGCAGTGTCGTCCCGAACTCATCGACGCCACCGAAGCCCAGGAACACGGCGAGCCGGGCGAGCTCGGCCGGCACGCGCGGGATGGTGTGGGTCTGCTGATCGGCGATCATCTGCAGGCGGTGCTCGACGCGGCGCAAGAAGCGATAGGCGGCGATCAACTCGACGGCGACCGAGGGGGCGACCCGGCCGGTGTCGGCGAGCGCCTGAATTGCGCCGCAAGTGTCGGGGCGGCGCAGGCGTGCGTCCCGCCCGCCGGCGATCAACTGCTGGGTCTGGGCGAAGAACTCGATCTCGCGGATACCGCCGCGGCCGAGCTTGATGTTGTGTCCGGCGATCGCGATCGTGTCGTGACCCCGATGTGCCGCGATCTGGCGTTTGATCGAGTGGATGTCAGCGATCGCTGCAAAGTCGAGGTGTTTGCGCCAGATGAAGGGCGCGAGACCGCTGAGAAATGCCTCACCCGCCGCGATATCGCCGGCGATCGGGCGTGCCTTGATCAGCGCCGCGCGCTCCCAGTTTTGGCCGACGCTCTCGTAGTAGCTCTCGGCCGCCGCGACCGACACGGCGATCGGGGTCGCGACGGCGTCAGGCCGCAGGCGCAGGTCGGTGCGAAACGCATAGCCATCGCCTGTGCGGTCCTGCAGAAGCCGAACCAGCTCGCGGGTCAGGCGGATGAAGCAGTGCGATGGGCTGTCGCCGCCGCTGTAGGCGACCCGCTCGAGGTCATAAAGCGCTATCAGATCGATGTCGCTCGAGTAGTTGAGCTCGCGCGCGCCGAGCTTGCCCATGGCGAGGATGACGTACCCTGAGGCCGCCGCCGGGTCGTCCGTGCCGGGCTTCTGCGCAAGCTCGCCCGCCGCGATCGCCGCACCCACTAGGTGGCGGACGGCAAGCCCGACCGTGACCTCGGCAAGCGTGCTCAGCGCCGCCGTCGCCTGCTCGAGTGTCCAGGCGCCGGCGATATCGGCCAGCGCCACGGTCAGAGCGATCCGCCGGCGCGCCACGCGCAGATCGCGCATCAATCGCGCGCGGTCGTCGAGCGGCGTCCGCGCCAGCTCGCTCAAGACGCGCGCGGTGAACTCAGCCGGGGGCGTCTGGATGATCGCGCTGGTGATCGCGGGCTCGGCGAGCGCGCACTGGGTCAGGAAGGGGCTGCCGCCGAACGCCCCGCGCAGCACGGCGCGCGCTTGGCCATCCGGCGCCGCGCCGGCGGTTTCGAGCTGCGACAGTGCGCTGTCGGCACGTGCGGAATCGAACGGGACCGGCGGCGGCGCCACCGGGTCGGCAGGAGACATCAAATCCGACATTCCGTCCGCTGGGGCTTTCAGGCACACTGCGGGAGCCTCACAACAGGGTCAAGCTCGGTCGAGCGCCCGTTGCTTCCGCCAGCCATCCGCCTGATTGTCCGCTTGATCGCCGCTGCCATCGCAGCGCTGTCGATCGCGCTCGCCATCCTCGCTTGGCGCCTCTCCAGCGGCCCGATCTCGCTGACCCTGCTGACGCCGTATCTGCAAGACGCGTTGAATCGTGGCGGCATGACGCTGCGTGTCGAGGTCTTGGATACGGCACTGGCGTGGGCGGGCCGGGATCGCACGCTGGAGCTGCAGGCGAAGGAAGTCAGACTGATCAATGCGGAAGGCAGGCCTGTCGCTGTCCTGCCGCAACTGTCGCTCGCGCTCAGCGGTGCGGCGCTGCTGCGGGGACTGGTGGCACCCGAGACCCTCGACCTCTTGGCATCGCGGCTTCGCGTGATACGCACCGCGGCCGGCCACTTCCGAGTCGACACCACGCAAGAGGGCAGCGTCATCGATCTAACGGCGATGAAGGAGATCCTCAGCCCGCCGGACCCCGAGCGGGCGAGCGGCTACCTCAGGCGGATCAGCGCGCTCGATGCGGACATCACGTTTCGCGACGAGGCCACGGGCACACAATGGCGTTTGCGCCAGGCGGACCTGGTGCTGCTCCGCGACCACTCGGGCGTTCACGGCGATCTCTCGGGGCAGCTCGAGCAGGGGGCCGGTCCTCCCGCCGAGATCGGTGCGCGTGGCTCGCTGGACGAGCCCGGCGCGCGGATCGAGATCGACATGCGGTTCGCCGGCGTGCGCCCGCCGCATCTCGCATCGGCCAACGCGCCCCTGGCGCCGCTCGCTGCCGCAGCCATGGTGTTCTCGGGGACGGCCCAGCTTGTCGTTGGGCTCGATGGGACGCTCTCGGAAGTCACGCTCGTGGTCGCCAGCGAGCAACCGGGCACCTTTACCCTGGCCAAGGAGTTCGCAGAGCCAATTCCGCTCGCGTCGGCGGCCGCGCGCGTCCGGATCGCGCCGGGGTTCGACCGCATCACCATCGATGAAGTGCGCCTGGAGGCAGACGATACGGAAGCGACGTTCGTCGGCGAGCTCAGACGCACCGCCGACGGGCCGGACGTCGTCCTGCACGCTGCCATCGCGCGACTGCGTGTCGACGACCTGCCGCGCTATTGGCCGCTCGCCGTTGGGCCGCTGGCGCGCGAGTGGTTCGCCACCAACATTGCGGGCGGCCTCATCACTACGGCGACGATGGACCTCGCGCTGCCGCCGAGCGTATTCGCCCATGCGCCGATCCCCGCGGGCGGCGTCGCCATCGCGTTTGCGTTCGAGGGCGCGAGTGGTCGCTACTTCATGGGCTTTCCGCCCATCACCAATGCGGCTGGCTCAGGCACGCTGACCGAGGCCGAACTGCGCACCGAGATACACTCGGGACGGATCGGCGCGATCGCCCTGAGTGAAGGTGTCGCGGTCATCACCGGGGTGAACCAGCCCCAGGCCCGCGCGAGTTTCGACCTCGTCGGCCGCGGCGGCCTTGGCGACTTCGTTGCTTTGCTCGACCGGCCGCCGCTCGACCTCGCCGCCAAGTTGGATCTCGATCGCGACGCGCTGGCGGGCAAGGTTGCGGCGCGGGCGCGCTTCGTCATGCCCGTGAAGCGGGGGCTCACGCCCGGCGAAGTGAACTACGCGGCCGCCGCCAACACGCAGGGCGTTGCGCTCGGCGAGGTGTTCGCGGGCTACGCCCTGACCGATGGCGATCTCGAGGTCCGCATCGGCCGCGACGGCATTGCCGCCAGCGGCGAGGCCGCGCTCAACGGCGTGCCCCTGACGGTGCGGTGGCGGCGCGACCTCGCTGCTTCCGGCGCCCCCGACACTTACGAGTTATCGGGCCGCCTCGACGATCAAGGTCGCGCCGCCCTCAACCTCGCAACCGGAGCCTACCTCACCGGCCCCATCCTCGCGGCCGCGACAGCCCGGGCGCAGGCAGGCGCTCTGATCGAAGCGAGCGCGCAGCTCGATCTCGCCGCCGCCGTCGTGACGGTCCCGGAGCTGCGCTGGGCGAAGCCGGCGGGCACGCCGGGCACCGTCGCGTTCAGCGTCAGCGGTGGCGCAGAGGGCGGGTTCCTCGTCCGCGACATCGCGGCCAGCCTCGGCGATCTGACGGCGGCAGGCGAGGTTGCCATTGCGTCAGGCCCTCGCTTCGAGCGAGCCACGCTCAAGAGTGTCCGGTTCGGCAGCAACGACTTCGCCGCCTCGCTGCGGCCCATCCCAGGTGGCGGCCTGGTGATCGGTGCCAGTGGCGCCCGCTTCGATCTCCGTCCGTTCAGCGACGATCTGTTCGACTTCGAGGAGCGGGGGGATCTGCCGCCGCTCCGGCTCAACGCCCAATTCGACCGCCTGA
>VGEJ01000046.1 GCA_016869335.1 Alphaproteobacteria bacterium
CCCCGAGGTCCCGGGCATGATGGAGGTTCGGCGGGGCGGCCCAGCGATCCGCGCCTGGGCAGCCGATCCGGGCGAGACCTTTCACAGCTTCGATGGCGAGCACGGCGGCCTGTGGCGCAACCAGGGCCGCGCCCCGCAGGCGATCACGGGCGTCGGGTTCGTATCGGAGGGCTTCGATCTGTGCAGCCACTACGTGCGTACGCCTGCGAGCAAGGATCCACGCGCCCGCTTCATCTTCGAGGGCATCGGCGACAAGGAGTTGATCGGCGACTTCGGGCTCGAAGGCGGCGGCGCCGCCGGGATCGAGATCGACCTGGCGGACGTCAAGCTCGGCACACCGCCCCACGCGCTGGTGGTCGCCAGTTCGGTCGATCACACCGAGTCCTACCTCCTCGTCACCGAAGAGGCCGACATCATGATCCCCAACGTGGACGCGACCAATAACCCGCGCATCCGCGCCGACTTGGTGTTCTACGAGACACCGAACGGCGGCGCCGTGTTCTCGGTCGGATCCATAGCGTGGACGGGCAGCCTCTTGTGGAACAAACGCAACAACAACGTCTCGCGTCTGACCGGTAACGTGCTACGCCGGTTCATCAAGGACGAGCCGTTCTAAGGAGACGACCATGACCATCGGGATCGGCGCCTTCGGACCCAATGCCGGGCGTGCGGTGTTCGATGCGCTGCGCGCAGCTGAGCGCATCGGCACCGGCGCGATCGGGGGCTTCGTCACGTTTGCCGCCATCGCCGAGGACAGCGAGGTATTGCGGGCCGAGACCCAGCGCGGCGGCTCGAGTACGCTGTTCGTCGAGGGCGAAACGACGGGCGTCGAGCCGCCCGAACGCCTCGCCCGGGCGCGCATCGCGGGCCTGATTTCGAGTGGGCCGGACCGCCCGAGCCCACTCTCAATCTACCTCTTGGCTGACCCTTCCGCCGGGCTCGTCTCCGGCCACCGCATCCCGCGCGCCGAGAGCGGCGCCGCCAGAGCCATGAACGAAGAGGTGATGGATCTCCTGCGCGCCGGCCAAGCGGCGGCCGAGGCGATCGACGCGGTGATCGGCGCCAATCCGAGCGCCGACGTCGGCCTGATCGCAATCGACAAGGCGGGACGGGCCCACGCCCGCAACACCGAACGCGTGTCGCGCCGCCCCGATCTCGGCCACGCCCGGCGCGAGGACGCGGCATCGAAGGCGGTCGTCGAGGTCCTGCACAACGCGATCCGCCCCTTTCCCGTGGTGGCGGAGGTCGCAGCCGCGTACGCGATCGCCCGAATGGTGGGCGAGCCGGCGCCGGTCGGCTGGGTCACGATCGATGCCGGCGTCCCCATCGTGCTCGGCAGCGAGAGCGCAGTCGAGTGCGACGCGAGCGGTCGCGCGATACGCGTCGTCAGCACCGACCCGACCATCGTGCGCGACGCCGCTGTCGGCGCCGGCATCTACCTGGCGAGCCTGGTCACCATCGCCGGCAAGCCGGTCGGGCGCACGATGTTCGAACCGATCGCCACCATTCGCGACAAGCGTATCGTCGACCTCAGCGGCCAGAAATCGCTTCGGATGAGTTACCGCTAAGCGCGGTGGGCGTGAGATGGAGTGGCGGGGATGACCCATCTCCTTGAAGCCCGTGGAGTGTCGAAGACCTACGGCCCGACGCGCGTGCTGTCGGCGGTGAACTTCACGCTCGACAGGGGCGAGTCGGTCGCGGTCATCGGCGAGAACGGCGCCGGCAAGTCGACCTTCGCCAAGATCATCACCGGCGTCATTCGCCCCGACGAAGGCGCCATCACGCTGGGTGGAACGCCCGTCAGCTTCCATTCGCCGCGCGATGCACTGAGGCACGGCATGGCCTTCATCCCGCAGGAACTCGCCTATTGCCCTCATCTCACCGTCGCCGAGAACATCCTGCTCGGCCAGTGGCCGGGCGCCTTCGGCTTGACCTCGCCAGCCCGCGTCCTGGCGCGGGCGGCGGAGGAGTGCCGCCGCCTCGGGATCGCGCTCGACGTGCGCCGACCGATGGCGGGCATGAAGCTCGCTGATCGCCAGATCGTCGAGATCGTCAAGGCGCTGACGCGGCGCGCGCGGCTGATCGTGCTGGATGAGCCGACCGCGTCGTTGAGCGAGCAGGAGAGCCGCGCACTGTTCGACATCCTGGGCCGCCTGGCCAAGGACGGCGTCGGCGTCATTTACATCTCGCACCGGATGGATGAGGTCTATCGCTTCAGCGACCGCGTCGATGTGCTGCGCAATGGCGAGCTGGTCGCCTCGGTAGCGCCGAGCAAGACGAGCCCGGCGCAGCTCATCGCCTACATGTTGGGTCAGGAGAAAGAGGACTTCATTCACGCTCCGGCGCAGGCGAGCGGGGGCGAGGACGCGGTGATCGAGCTCCGCGGCTGGTCGCGCGACGGGCTGCCCCCGCTGACCGACGTCAGCCTGCGCGTGGGGCACCGGGAGGTGGTCGGGCTCTACGGCCTGCGCGGGTGCGGCGCCGACCTGGTGGCCGAGGGTCTCGCCGGCCTCCACCCAGAGATCCGCGGCGAGCTTGCGCTTATCGGCAAGCCGGGCAAACCGTTCCCGACCCCATTGGCGGCGCGACGGGCCAACGTCGCCTTCGTTCCGGCCGAGCGCAAGCGCGACGGGCTGGTCCTCATCCTGTCGGTCCAGAGCAACCTCAGCCTCCTGATCCTCCGGCTCTTGACCCGGCTCGGCGTGATCCTGTCCGGTCAGGAGCGGAGCGTGGCGGCGGAGCTCGCCCAGCGGTTCGATGTGCGTTTCAGCCGGCTCAGTCAAGCGGTGGCGACGTTGAGCGGCGGCAACCAGCAGAAGGTCTTGCTGGCGAGCCGGCTGGCCCGCCAGCCCACCCTCCTCGTGCTGCAGGAGCCGACCCGCGGGGTCGACGTCGGCGCGCGGGTCGAGATCCATCGCTTTCTCGGTCAAATCGCGCAGCAGGGCTGTGCTACGCTGATGGTCACCTCGGACCTGGAGGAAGCCGTCAACGTCAGCGACCGTTTGCTCATCATGCGAGAAGGTAGGCTCGTGGGCGAGCTCGCCGGGGCGAGCAAGACGCAGGCCAATGCGATCGCGCTGGCGGCGGGGGGATAACGCGTGACGCTGAGTGCCAAGGGCACAACCGCGGCCGCCGGGGCGCCCTCGGCCCAGCCCAGCGCGCAGCGGGCGCGAATCCTCCGGGCGGGCTTCCAGTACTTCGGAATCGGCGCCTTCTATCTCGTCATCCTCGTCGCCTTCGCCTTCAGCACGCAGCATTTCTTCAGCTACTCGAATGCGCTGAACATCCTCACCAACGTCTCGGTCATCGGTATCGTCGCGCTCGGCCAGACTCTGGCGATCGTCTCGGGCGGGTTCGATTTGTCGGTGAGCGGCGTGGTTCCGCTCGGCGCGGTCTCCTTCGCGCTGCTCACCAACGCCGGCATCGGCGCGCCGCTCGCCATCCTGATCGTGATCGGAATCGGCGCGCTCGTGGACTTGATCAACGGCCTCATCGTCACCCAGGTTGGGATCAATCCGCTCATCACCACCCTCGGGACGCTGTCGATCACGGCCGGCCTGGCCTACACCCTCTCGCGTGGGGTCACCATCCCGTTCGTCGACCTCGACGTCGGCATCCTGGCCGAACGCCCGTTTGCCGGCATCTCGTATTACGTCATGGCGTTCCTGGCGCTCGCGATCGTCATCAGCTTGATGCTGCGCTACACCGTGTTCGGCCGCATGATCTATGCGGTCGGCGGCAACCGCGAGGCGAGCCGACTGGCCGGCATCCGGGTCGACAGCCTGACCATCCTGATCTACGTCATCTGCTCGGCGCTCGCGGCCTTCGCCGGGGTCGTGGTCGCGAGCCAGCTTCTGGCCGGGGCCCCCACGGTCGGCGTCGAGGCGGCGCTCACCTCGATCGCGGCCGTGATCCTGGGCGGAGCTTCGCTCACCGGCGGTCTCGGCGGCGTCGGCGGAACGCTGATCGGGGTGCTGGTTCTCGGGACGATCGCCAACGGCATGGCGCTGATGATGGTGCCGGCCTTCTATCAACAGATCGCGACCGGTCTCATACTGCTGTTGGCGGTCGGATTCGGACGGCTGCGCGCCGTCTTCACCGGCGAGTAGCCGGTTTTTCACCTGTCTCGTTCCAAGGGAGGACATCGATGACGACGGATAATCGCGACGCAGCTTCGCTGTTGGCGGATTTTCGGCACGGCCGGTTGTCACGCCGCGAGTTGGTGATGGGGCTCGCCGCCCTTGGTATCGCCGCGCCGCTGGCGACGGGCCTGTTGCCCGGCGGCAGCGCCCGGGCGCAGGACAAGAAGTATTTCGTCACGTTCGCCAACGTACTCGAGTCGGGCGAGCTGTTCGTGCAGCTCGGCAATGGCATCGAGAACGCGGCCAAGGTCGCCGGCTACGAGTTCAAGCGCTACAACAACAACTTCGATGGCCCGACCACCATCAACAACGCGCGCTTGATGGCCCAGGACAAGCCCGATCTCATCCTCGAGTACAATGGCGTCGAGGGCATCGGCGAGGCGCTCAAGCGCATCTTCGACGACGCGGGCATCCCGTTCATCGCCATCAATGTCCCCGTTCCGGGCGGCATCTGGTTCAACCTGGTGAACCGGGAAATCGGCATCGACACCGCCAAGGTCGTCGTCCCCCTGGCCCAGGCGAAGGGCTGGACCGCGGCCGACACCACCGTGATCATCCTGCAGGCGTCTGCCGCCGGCGTCGAGGTCAACGACTGCATCCGCTACTTCTACATCACGGCCGCCGAGGCCATGGGGATGACGCCGGCCAAACCAGAGGACATCACGGCGCTGACGACGACGATCGGGGACAATCTGATCCAGGTTGACGGCAAGGGCGTGCTCGACACGAGTTACACGACGGTGAAGAACGCGCTGCAGACGCTCGCCGAGGATCGTCACATCCTGCTCTACTCGATCAACGATGATTCGGTGATCGGGGCGTGGCGCGCCATTACCGAGGCGAAGCGCGAGAACAACACGATCGTTGCCGGCCTGGGCGGCTCGGTCGCGGCACTCAAGGAGCTGCGCGAGAATCCCTATTGGGTGGCCGAGGGCTCGGTCTTCGCGACCCACTGGGGCCAGTATCTCATGGCCATGACCGCCGCGATCCTCGGCGGTGTGACGCCACCGCCGCTCACCAAGTCGCCGCAGGCGGTGCTGACCAAGGAGACGGTCGACAAGTACTACGACGCCTCCGGCCAGGTGAAGCTACTGCCGCCGCTGGTGGCCGAGAACATGTATCTGAAGGACACCGGCATCCTGCAGAAGTTCAACAACGTCGAGGGCCTGATCTAGGCCACGGACAGTGGGGGGGCCGGGCGCGCGACCAGCCCCCTCGCGCCCGCCTCGCCGACCGAGAGATCCATGCCGCCCCGCCGCAATCCGCTCAAGCTCAATCCGTTGCAGTGTAGGACCCTGGCGATCCTGCAGGCGATCGGGGCGGCGCAGGGACCCGGGACCCACGACGCCGCGACCGGCGAGGTGGCGATCGCCGCCCTGCCCGACCCCCACGGCGACCATTTCCATGTCGGTGATGCCGTGGTTGCGGGCCGGGACGCCACCGGCCTCACCAACGAGGGCGTCTGGAAGGCCCTCGACCGCAAGGGACTGGCCCGAGCCAACTTCCCGTTTGCCATCCGCCTCACCGTAGCCGGCCTCGCCTACGATACCGGTATCGCCGACAGCATCCTGCATCGCGCCGGCCGCTGAGCCGCCGGACGCCGTGAGCTCAGTCGCCGAACAGGCGCTTGAGGCCCCTGCCCACGTCACGCACGGCGCGCTTGGCGCCTCCGACCACGTCTTCCACCGGACCCGTGGCAGCCGGAGCCGGCTCGCCTCGCGGCGCTGCCGCCGGCGGCTAGCTCGAGACAGGCGTTGTCCCCGCCCGACCCGAGCTCGCCGAGCCAGAGGAGGGCGGCCGGCGGGAACAGAACGACGCCGACGATGCCGCCGAGCTTGCGGACGACGCCAAGTTCGTCAGGTTGGAACGCGGGCGTCGCCAGCGTCCCCTGGACCCGTACCGGCACGGCGACGTTGAGCGTCACTTGTTTGGCGTTCGGCGTCAGACGGAGATCGAGCGCTTCAGACGCCAGATCGACCTGCCCCTCGCCGACCAAGGTCGAATACTGGCCGTCCACCAAGAGCACCTGGCTCTCGGCAACACCGTCGCGAATTGCGAAGTCGCTCGCGGCACAGTTGACCCGCGTCCATTCGCCGCCGCCCGAGGTCAACGTGCCGAGGAGGGCGCCCACGCCGCCCACGAGCGTCTCGAGACCCTGGGTCCGGGCCCGACCCGGTCCCATCAGAAAACGCGCCGTGCCCGAGCTGGTGGCCAGTACCGCAGCGATCGAGGTTCCACTTCCCGCGGGATCGAGCTCGATGTCGGCCCTAACCCCGACCGGCGCGACATCGCCTGATTCCGCCAGGACTTGCGCGACATCGAGGCCGCGCGCCATTGCCACTAGGTGCACGCCAGGCGCCTGTCCCGGCACCACGGTGAGCGCGCCGTCAAGCCCGGCGCCCAAGAGCGTGCCGCGCAGCAGGCGGACCTGCAGCGCGCCATCGCTCAGCGCGATCTCGGCAGCGGCATCGCGCAGGGTGCGCCGGCCAACCGCTACCGAGCCCACCTGGATGTTCAGCGCGACATCTAGTACGCGCAGCCCCTCGAACGGCAGCGGGTCGCCCGGGAACACGCGCCCGGGTGGGGTCACGGACGCAGCCGCCTCGGCATCGCCCAGAAACGGGGCGAGGTCGATGGTCGCCGCCTGCAGCGCTCCGGCAAGGCGTGGCCGGGGTGCATCGAGCGCAGCGCTCAGGTTCCCAGTGACGGCAATGCTGCCGAGGGTCAGGTTGAGGCCGGTGACATCGAGGGCCTGCATGGTGCCGTTAACCCGCGTCACGATCTGCACCGGCATCCCACGGGGAAGCCCCTCCCCGACCAGCGGGTCGAGTGTCGCCACGTCCGGCCTGGCCGCGATGATCTTCAGGTCGAGGCCCGCGCCCACCGCCGGCTCAGCGATTTGCCCCGCGACCTCGAATGCGAGGCCGAACGCGCTGCCTGCGACCGCAACGGAGAGCAGCCACACCGGCTCGCCGGGCCGCAACAACGGCCCGATGGTACCGGTTGCCGAAATCGCCGAGCCGTCGAAGGCGGGTGCCACCGGATCACCCGGGGACGCGGTCGTGGCATCGAGGCGCTTGACAGCCAGCGTTCGTACCCTGCCGTCGCGTTGGTTCCGCAGCGCGATGACGCTGTCGATCATGACCACCTTGGGCGGAAGGCGCGCAGTATCGCCGGCCGACGTGGGCGGGGCGCGCTCGTCAGGACCCGCGCTCTGCCAGTTGCCTGAGCCAGCCGTGTCCCGCTCGAGCAGTAGGTTCACGCCATCGAGGGAGATCTCGACGATCCGCACCGTTCCACCCAGGAGCGGCACGAGCTCGACCGCAGCTTCCAGCCGCTAAATGTGCGCCATCGCGGGCCGCGAGCCCCACGGTGCATTGGCCACACTCACGTTCTCCGCAACGATTCGGGGCGTGCCCGAGACCTCGAGTACAAGCGGCCCGCCCAGCGTCACGGCGCGACCGGTCGCGGCGGACGCGGCCGCCGCGATCTCAGCGCGGAAATCGTTGGCGTCCAGGGTTGTGAGATAGACGTATCCGCCGATGAGCACGATGGCGACGAGTGCCACCAGGCCACCGATGATCGCCAGGATCGTCTGCGCACGCATCACTTCCGCTCCGTTGCAGCGAGGTCAGCGGGCGCCCGCAGTGCCGCGCCTAATGCAGGTTAGCGCCGGACGCGCGCGGCCCCTGTTAACTCCGCCACATGGCGATGGATTGCGTGCGCGGTCTGCTCAACCACCGTGCCGGCGCCGCTTACCTGCTCCCTTGCCGCCGCCTCGGCGCGTCCCGAACACGCGATCCCAACCGGATCGGTAGGCGTCGGAGCGCACGTTCGAGAAATAGCTGGCCGGGCGGCCGTGATCTGGCTTGGACGCCGGGGCCGCCGCATCTGTCCCCTTCCCGTCCGTGCCGGTTGCAGCCGGTGTCGCCTCGTCGTGCATGATCGCGTCCGCCTCCTTGCCAACCGCGCTTCTGAGGTACCCTGGGCGTGGCCGTTCTATAGCAGATTGCTGACTCGACGGTCAGTGGCCGGTCAGGAGCGAATGACGGCACACACACCGATGCCGGACGATAGCGCCGAGGCAGTCCTTCGGGCCCGCGGACTCACCAAGGTCTACGACCGCGGCGAGGTACCCGTGCACGCCCTGCGCGGCGTCGATCTCGACCTCGTCGCCGGCGAGCTGGTGGTGTTGCTCGGCCCATCCGGCAGCGGCAAATCCACGCTGCTCAACATCATCGGCGGCATCGACCGGCCGACCGCGGCCCACGTCCACTTCCAGGGCCACGATCTCGCGACCGCCGATGAGCGCGCCCTCACCGCCTACCGCCGCCACCACGTCGGCTTCGTGTTCCAGTTCTACAATCTGATACCGAGCCTCACCGCGCGCGAGAACGTCGCGCTGATCGCCGACATCGCGCGCCAGCCGATGGCTCCGGACGAAGCGCTCGCGCTCGTCGGGCTCGGCGCGCGCCTCGACCACTTTCCGGCCCAGCTGTCGGGTGGCGAGCAGCAGCGGGTCGCGGTCGCTCGCGCCGCGGCGAAGCGGCCCGAGCTTCTGCTGTGTGACGAGCCCACCGGCGCCCTCGACAGCCGCACCGGCGTGCTCGTGCTCGAGGCCCTCGCCCGGGTGCGCGCCGAGCTCAACACCGCGGTCGCCGTCATCACCCACAACGTCGCAGTCGCCGACATGGCGGATCGCGTTGCCGTGTTTGCCGATGGCCGTATCGCCGCCACCCGCGTCAACCCTCGGCCGCGCTCACCGGGCGAGCTGAGCTGGTAGCACGGTGCTTGCTCTCGACCGCAAGCTCTGGCGCGACCTCTGGCACATCAAGGGCCAAGCCCTCACGATCGCCATCGTCATCGCGTGCGGGGTCGGCACGTTGGTCATGGCACTCGGCGCCCTGTAGTCACTCGACGACACCGGCGCGACTTACTACGAGCGCTACCGCTTCGCCGACGCGTTCGCACACCTCAAGCGCGCCGCTCTCGCTCACTGCCGAGATCGCGCGGCTGCCCGGCGTCAAGCGCGTCGAACCCCGCATCGTCGCGGACGTTCCCCTCGACATCCCGGATCTCGACGAGCCCGCGGTGGGGCGCCTGGTCTCGCTTCCAGACTCCGGCGCGCCGCTGCTCAACGATCTGGTCGTGGTCGAGGGCCGCCTTCCCGAACCGGACCGCCGCGACGAAGCCGTGCTGAGCGAAGCCTTCGCCACGGCGCATGGCTACGAACCGGGCGCGGAAGTCATCGCCAACATCAACGGCAAGCGGCGGACCTTGCGCGTGGTCGGCCTCGCTTTGTCGCCCGAGTACATCTACGCGATCGGCCCGGGCCTCGTTCTGCCCGACGGCCGCCGCTTCGCCATCCTTTGGCTCCCCGAGCGGCGCTCGCCGCGGCCTTCGACCTCGAAGGCGCGTTCAACGACCTCAGCATCGCGGCCCTCCACGGCGCGTCGCTCGCGGCCATCATCGCCGACCTCGATCACGTGCTCGCGCCTTACGGCTCCATCGGCGCCTATGACCGCGACGACCATCCCTCCGCAGCCTACCTCGCCGGTGAGCTCGACGAGTTGCGGGTCCTGGCCAGCGTCGTGCCGCCGATCTTCCTAGGCGTGGCGAGCTTCCTCCTCTATGTCGTAGTCGCCCGTCTGGTCACCATCGAGCGCGAGCAGATCGGGCTCCTGAAGGCCTTCGGCTACAGCAATGGGGCGGTCGGCTGGCACTACCTCAAGTTCGTGCTTGTCATCGTGGCACTCGGGCTGCTGCTCGGCTTCGCGCTCGGCGGCTGGCTCGGGCATGCCCTGACGGAGATGTACGCGCGGTTCTTCCGCTTCCCGTTCCTCACCTATGGCATGCGTCCGTGGGTGTTCGTCCTAGCCGCCGTCGTCACGCTCGCGGCGGCGACCGCCGCCACGCTCGGCACCGTGCGCCGTGCCGCCAGGTTGCCACCGGCCGTGGCGATGCAGCCGGCGGCGCCGACCATCTACCGGCGACTGGTGCTCGACCGCCTCGGGCTCGGCCGCGTGCTCCACCAGCCGACCCGCATGATCCTGCGCCACCTCGTGCGCTGGCCCGTGCGCAACGGGTTCAAGGTTACGGGGATGGCGTTGGCCTCCGGCATCCTGGTGGTCGCGCTCGCCACCTACGACGAGATCGAGGCCCTGATCGAGATCTTCTTTCATCGTGCGCAGCGTCAGGAAGTGACGGTCAGCTTCGTCGAACCGCGCGAGAGCCGGGTGGCGGATGCGCTCCGCGGGCTGCCGGGCGTCATGGCGGTCGAGCCGTTCCGACTGATCGCCACACGGCTGCGCGCGGGACACCGGCTCGAGCGCGTGGCGATCGCAGGGCTCGAGCCCGAGGGCGACCTGCACCGCCTGCTCGATGACTCGATGCGGCCATTAGAACTGCCCGAGTTCGGCCTCGTCCTGTCACGGAAGTTGGCGGAGATGCTCGGCGTCCACCGCGGCGAGGCCGTCATCGACGAAGCCCTGGAGGGCCGGCGACCGCAACTCACACTGCCGGTGACGGCGATCGTCATGGAGTACATATCCACCCCCGCGTACATGCACCGCGCGGCTCTCAACCGGGCTGCCGGCGAGGGCGATCTCATTTCGGGGGCATATCTGGCCGTGGACCCCCGCCGCGGCGAGGAGCTCTATCATCGGCTCAAGGATGCGCCGGTGGTCGCGAGTGCGCTGCGCCGCTCGGCCGCTCTCGAGACGTTGCGGGTCACCCTGGCCGAGAGCATGAACATCGTTCTTGGGTTCTACGTCGCCCTCGGCGGCTTGATCGCGGTCGGGGTTGTCTACAATACGGCCCGCATCGCGCTCTCGGAGCGCGGACGCGAACTCGCGAGCCTGCGGGTACTCGGGTTTTCGCAACTCGAGGTGTCCTACATCCTGCTCGGCGAGCTCGCGATCCTCCTCGCGTTCGCCTTGCCGATCGGGTGCGCGCTCGGCTATGGCGCCGCGGCGCTCGTCGCCCAGGCCGCCGACAGCCATCTGGTCCGCATCCCGTTAGTGGTCGAGCCCGCCACGCTGGGACTCGCGGCCCTGGTCGTGGTCCTGGCCACCGTGGCCTCCGGCGCGATCATCTGTTATCGCCTCGCCCACCTCGACCTCGTGGCCATGTTCAAGACCCGGGAGTAGTGGTGTCGCGCACCGGCATCATCGGAGCCATCGCGCTTGCCGTGGCCTTGGCGGCCGCCCTGGCATACGCGTTCTGGCCGCGCCCGATCCCCGTTGACCTCGCCGTGATCGCGCGGGGCGATGTGGCGGTGACGGTGGACGAGGAGGGCCGCACGAGGGTGCGCGAGGTATTCGTCATATCGGCACCGATAGCCGGCCGCCTCAGGCGGATCGAGGCAGCGTTCGGCGACCGCATCGTGGCCGGGCAGACCGTGGCATCGATCCTGCCCAACGAGCCGGCCTTCCTCGATGCCCGCAGCCGGGCGCAGGCAGAGGCCGCGGTCAAAGCCGCCGAGGCCGCGAGCGCCCTGGCACAGGCCGATGTGGAACGCGCCCGCGCCGAGCTCGAGTTCGCTCACTCCGAGTACGCGCGGGCGCAAGCGCTCATCCGGAGCGACACGATCGCGCAGCGTGCCCTCGACCAGGCGCAGCTTCTGATGCGCACGCGGGAGGCCGCACTCGGCACTGCGCAGGCCGCATTGACGATGCGCCGCTTCGAGCTGGAGACCGCTCGCGCAGCGCTCATCCTCCCGACCACCGAGGGGGATGATGGGGCAGGCTGTTGCGTCGTGATCCGGGCACCGATCGATGGGGTCGTGCTCGGGGTGCTGCAGGAGAGCGCGGGGGTGGTGCTTGCCGGCACGCCGCTCATCGAGGTCGGCGATCCGCGCGACCTTGAGATCGTCGTGGACGTGCTGTCGGCGGATACGGTGCGGATCGTCGCGGGCGCGGTGGTGGCGATCGACGACTGGGGCGGGCCGGCCAGCCTGACCGGGCGCGTGCAGCGCATCGAGCCCTTCGGTTTCACCAAGGTGTCGGCCCTTGGTGTCGAGGAACAGCTGTCAACGTGATAATCGCCCTGAATGATCCGCCTGAAAACTGGCGGCCGCTCGGCCACGGCTACCGGGTCAAGGCGCGGATCACGGTGGCGCATGCCCGCGCGGTGCTGCGCGTGCCCATCGCGCCGCTGTTCCGTAGCGGCGATGCGTGGGCAACCTTCGTGGAGGACCGTGGTCGCGCCGCGCGCCACCCGGTCACGCTTGGACTGGCGAACGCGGAGTTCGCCGAGCTGCGCAGGCGATCGGATCGTGCTCCACCCCAGCGATCGCCTTCTGGACGGGGTGCGGATCGCGGCCCGTGTGGCACCCTAGGCACCTTAGGCTTAGGCCGGGCTCCTATCGGGACGCCGCCCGTGTCAGACTGCCGATATGGCAGGGGTCTCTGACAGCACCTCCCTGGCGTTGACAAACGCCACGGTATTCACCGGCGACGCGTTTCGGGAGGGCATGTCCGTCT
>VGEJ01000047.1 GCA_016869335.1 Alphaproteobacteria bacterium
GCCCTTCCCCGCGGCCGATCTCGCCGTCCGCGGCACGCCCGAGGACTGGCTCGCCGAGGATGCCGCGCTCGCCGTCGAGGACCGTCTGCGCGCAGCGCTCCTCCTCGGCCGCGGGCGCGATGCGGTGGCGGGGGGCGCGGCCGTCGGCCCCCACCGCAGCGATCTGGTGGTCCGCCACGCCCCTACCGGCCAGCCGGCCGAGCTCTGCTCGACCGGGGAGCAGAAGGCTCTGCTGCTGGCCATCGTGCTGGCCGATGCGCGGCTCCGTCTCTTGCGCTGCGGGGCACCGCCGCTCCTCCTGCTCGATGAGGTCACCGCCCACCTCGATGCGGAGCGGCGCGCCGCCCTGTTCGGCGAGATCGAGCGGCTTGGCGCGCAGGCCTGGCTCACCGGCACCGACCGGCACCTGTTCGCGCGGCTCGCCGACCGCGCGCAGTTCCTGCACGTCGCCGCCGGCCGAATCGGTGGCAGCACCTCGGAGATGTCGTGAGCGACGAGGTGCCGGGCGCCGAGCCGAGCTATGGCGCCGAGTCGATCAAGGTGCTGCGCGGCCTCGATGCCGTGCGCAAACGACCCGGCATGTACATCGGCGACACCGAGGACGGCTCGGGCCTCCACCACATGGTCTATGAGGTGGTGGACAACGCCATCGACGAGGCGCTCGCCGGCTACTGCGACCGCATCGAGGTGTTCCTCAACCCCGACAACTCGGTGACGGTATCCGACAACGGGCGCGGCATCCCAACCGAGATTCACGCCGAGGAGGGCGTTTCGGCCGCCGAGGTGATCATGACCCACCTCCACGCCGGCGGGAAGTTCGACCGGGATTCCTACAAGGTCTCGGGCGGACTCCACGGCGTCGGCGTATCGGTGGTGAATGCGCTCTCGGAGCGGCTCAAGCTCCGCATCTGGCGCGAGGACAAGGAGCACGCGATGGTGTTCCGCGACGGCGAACCCGAGGCGCCGCTGGAGGTGGTGGGGCCCGACGAGGGGCGGCGCGGCACCGAGATCACATTCCTGCCCTCGCTCAAGACGTTCAGCGCGATCGCCTTCGACCGCGCCCGCCTCGAGCACCGCCTGCGCGAGCTCGCGTTCCTCAACCCGGGCATCCGCATCCGGCTGGTCGACCAGCGCGGCATCGAGACGAGCGACATCGAACTGCACTACGAGGGCGGCGTCGAGGCGTTCGTCGATTTCCTCGACCGCAACAAAGTGCCGCTACACAAGCCGACGATCCTGCTCCGCGGCGAGCGCGACGGCATCCAGGTCGAGGCGGCACTGCAGTGGAACGACAGCTACCACGAGAACATGCTGTGCTTCACCAACAACATCCCGCAGCGCGACGGCGGCACCCACCTGGCCGGGTTCCGCGCCGCGCTGACCCGTGCCGTCAACGCCTACGCCACCGAGTCGGGCATACTGAGGAAGGAAAGGGTGGCGCTGAGTGGCGATGACGCGCGCGAGGGCCTCACGTGCGTGCTTTCGGTCAAGGTGCCCGACCCCAAGTTCTCGGCTCAGACGAAGGACAAGCTCGTGTCCTCGGAGGTCAGGCCGGCGGTCGAGGGCATCGTCAATGACCGCCTTGGCCAATGGTTCGAGGAGCACCCGACGGAGGCGCGCCTGGTGATCACGAAGGTGGTCGAGGCGGCGCTCGCGCGCGAGGCCGCGCGCAAGGCGCGCGAACTCAGCCGGCGCAAGGGCGCGCTCGACATCTCGAACCTGCCGGGCAAGCTCGCCGACTGCCAAGAGCGCGATCCGGCGAAATGCGAGCTGTTCCTCGTCGAGGGCGACTCGGCGGGCGGCTCGGCCAAACAGGCGCGCGACCGCCGCTTCCAGGCGATCTTGCCGCTGCGCGGCAAGATCCTCAACGTCGAGCGCGCGCGCTTCGATCGCATTCTCTCCTCGAGCGAAATCGGCACCCTGATCACGGCGCTCGGCGCCGGCATCGGGCGCGATGACTTCAACATCGCGCGTATGCGCTACCACCGCATCATCATCATGACGGACGCCGACGTCGATGGCGCCCACATCCGCACCCTGCTTCTGACGCTGTTCTATCGCCAGATGCCCGAGGTCATCGCCGCCGGCTATCTGTTCATCGCCCAGCCGCCGCTGTACAAGATCACACGCGGCGCTTCCGAGCAGTACCTCAAGGACGAAGCCGCGCTCGAGGACGCGCTGTTCGCCGAGGGGCTCGCCGAGGCCGTGCTGGTCCTCGCCGATGGCAGCGAGCGCGCCGGCCTGGACCTGCGCCAACTGGTGGAGAGCGCGCGGCGGATTCGCGCCTTGCTGGGCGCCATCGGCCGGCGCTATGACCGCGCCGTGGTCGAGCAGGTGGCGATCGCGGGCGCCCTCAATCCCGAGGTCTTGGCCAGCCCAGAGCAAGCGCGCGCCGCGGCCGCCTACGTCGCCCGCCGTCTCGACACCCTCGGCCTCGAGGGCGGGCGGGGCTGGACGGGCGAGCCGACCGTTGACGGCGGCCTCCGTTTCACCCGCCGCCGCCGTGGCGTGCCCCAGGCCACCGCGATCGACGGGCCGCTCATCCGCAGCGCCGAGGCGCGCCGGCTCGATGACTATGCCCCCGAGCTGCAGGCGACCTATGCTCGGCCCGCCACGCTGCGGCGCAAGGCCGAGAGCTGCACCATCACCTCGCCGAGCGATCTGATCGAGCGGGTGCTCGAGCACGGCCGACGGGGCATGTCGATCCAGCGCTACAAAGGGCTCGGCGAGATGAACCCAGACCAGCTCTGGCACACCACCGTCGATCCCGCGGCGCGCACGCTGCTCCAGGTCCGCATCAACCACGGCGATGAAGCGGACAACCTGTTCGAGACGCTGATGGGAGATGTCGTCGAGGCGCGGCGCTCCTTTATTCAGGAGAACGCACTGAGCGTCACGAATCTCGACGTCTGAGGCGGCTGCACGCCGCGACGTTGCGGTGGGGCGTGTATGACGACACGGCGTGCCACGGCACGGGGCGGCGGCGCGGGAGGGTCGCGGCGGCGCCTCGGCACGGGCACCTACTGGTTCCTGGTGCTCGCGACCTGGACGCTGATCATCGCAGCGACCGCGGGGGCCTGGTATGCCTCCGACCTGCCGCCCCCCGAGACGCTGCGCAAGGTGCGGGTGGCGCCGCTGACGCTCACCTACGCGGACGGCACGCCGATGGCGGTCTTCGGACGGCACGAAGGAGCGCCGGTGCGGCTGGCCGATGTCGCCCCGCGGCTGCACCAGGCCATCATCGCGACCGAGGATCGCCGTTTCTACGAGCACTTCGGCATCGACATCCTCGGCATCGCGCGTGCGGCGTTGGTCAACGCCATGTCCGGGGAGGTGCGGCAGGGGGGCAGCACGATTACCCAGCAGCTCGCCAAGAACCTGTTCCTGGCGCCGAGCCGCACCCTGCGCCGTAAGGCGCAGGAACTCCTCCTCGCGCTGTGGATCGAAAGCGAGTTCAGCAAGGATCAGATCCTCGAGCTCTACCTCAACCACGTCTACTTTGGCGCCGGCGCGTGGGGGGTCGAGGCAGCGGCACAGACCTATTTCGGCAAGCGCTCGGGTGCCCTCACGGTGCTCGAATCGGCGGTCCTCGCGGGCCTCGTCAAAGCACCCTCGCACTTTGCCCCGGCAACGAATCCGACCGCCGCCCGCACCAGGGCGCGCGCGGTCCTCGACAACATGGTCGAGGCCGGGTTCCTGACCGCAGACCAGCGTGAGGCGGCACTCCGCGACAAGCTGATGCTGGCGCCGGCCTCACCCCTCGGTGGCACAGGCTACTTCGCCGATTGGGTGCTCGATCAGGTGCCCGACTACGTCGGCAGCGGCGGCGCGGGCCTGCGCATCGTCACCACGCTCGACCCCGAGCAGCAGCGTGTGGCCGAGCAGGCGATCGGCGAAGCCATCGCGACGTACCGCGACGAGCGGCGGGTAGGCCAGGGGGCCCTGGTTGCGCTAGCTGGGGATGGCGCCGTGCGCGCCATGGTCGGCGGGGCGGGTTTTGCCGCGAGCCCCTTCAATCGCGCGGTCGACGCCCGCCGCCAGCCGGGCTCGGCCTTCAAGCTGTTCGTCTATCTCGCCGGGTTCGAGGCCGGGCTCCACGCCGACGACGTGTTCCAAGACGAGCCGACCTCGGTGGCCGGGTGGCGGCCGACCAACTACGACGGCACCTACGCCGGCGCGGTAACGCTGCGCCAGGCGTTCGCGCGCTCGATCAACACCGTCGCGGTCCAAGTCGCCGAGCGCGCCGGCCGCGGCCAGGTCATGCGCGCCGCCGCCCGGTTGGGCATCGGCGGCGCGCTGCGGCCCCATCCCTCACTCGCGCTCGGCTCCGCCGAGGTCAGCCTGCTCGAGCTGACGGCGGCTTACGCCGCGATCGCCAATGGCGGCCGCGCCGTCTTGCCCTACGGCATCCGCGAAATCCACGACGCGACGGGCGCGGTGGTCTACCGGCGGCAGGGGAGCGGACCGGGGCGTGCGGTGAGGAGCGCCGTGGCCGCGGCGCTGACCGATCTCCTGGTCGCGACGATCCGCGAGGGCACCGGCAGGACCGCCGCGATCGATCGCCCGGCCGCAGGCAAGACCGGCACCAGCCAGGATTTCCGCGACGCCTGGTTCATCGGCTTCAGTGCCGACCTGGTCGCCGGCGTGTGGTTCGGCAACGACGACGGCGCACCGATGAAGGGGGTGACGGGCGGGACGGTGCCGGCAAGCACGTGGGCCGCGTTCATGCGGGCCGCGCACCGCGGCCTGCCGCCGCGGGCCCTGGGATCGGCCGGCACGCGAGTGTCGGCGGTCGACTAGCGCGGGCGCAGGTCGTCGAGAATGGGGGTGCCGGAAGCGCCCGAGTGCTGCCAAACTGAGAGCCGTCAGGGAAGTCCAGGGGAATGGCGGCATGGTGCTGTACGACGGGCCGGTGGTCGATGCCCACCATCATCTCTGGGACCTCGGCCTCAAGGCGCACCCCTGGCTGCAACGGCAGGGTGCCCCCATCGCCGGCGAGCGGCTCTCGCGGAGCTATCTGATCGAGGACTACCTCGCCGAGGCGCGGCCCGAAGGGATCGTCAAGTCGGTCCACATCCAGGCCGGCTGGGACCCGGCCGATCCAGTCGCCGAGACCCGCTGGTGCCAGGCGATCGCGGATCGCGTCGGCTTTCCCCACGGCATCGTCGGCGATGCGCCGCTGACCGACCCCAAGATCGAGGCGGTTCTCGAGGCGCACGCGGCGCACGCCAATATGCGCGGCATCCGCCACATCCTGAGCTGGCACGAGGATCCGGCCAAGCGCTTCGACCTGTTCGTCGACCGCCCGGACCGCATGCGCGACCCGGCGTGGCGGCGGGGCTTTGCCCTCCTGCCGCGCTACCGGATGAGCTTCGACATGATGCTCTACCCCGGCCAGCTCGGCGATGCGCTCGATCTCGCGCGGGCCTATCCCGAGGTGCAGATCATCGTCAATCACGCCGGCAGCCCGATCGATCGCGATGCGGCGGGGATGGAGCGCTGGCGGAGCGGCATGCGGGCGCTTGCCGCGGCGCCCAACGTCGCGGTCAAGATCTCCGATCTCGGCGCCTACGATCCGCAGTGGACGGCCGCGAGCTGGCGGCCGATCGTGCGCGGCCTCATCGACTGGTTCGAGCCGAGGCGCTGCCTGTTCGCGAGCGACTTTCCCGTCGCCGGCCTGTTCGGCAGCTTCGCCGCCCACTACCAGGCCTTCCGCGAGCTGGTCGCCGACTTGAGCGCCACCGAGCAGCGGGCGCTGTTCCACGACAACGCGCGCCGCTACTACCGCCTCCAATAGACAGGAGTTCTTAGCCGGCAAGGCGCCCACTGCGGGCGTTCAAAGGTCGAGCTTTTGCTGCTTTTGTTTCGTCGTGTCCTCGCGGGCGGCCGTGCGGAAGGTGGCGCTCATGTCCACCAAGGGAATGCGTGGGCGAATGCCTTGGAACAACGCGGCCAAAGTGATGATCTGAAGGCGCGGGAATTTCTCATCGAGACCACAATCGAAAAGGCCGACCGCAGCCGCCTCCGTTTCCATCGCGCGGGTCGGAAAGACGGCGGTGATCAGCACGCCAATCGCGGCATTCTCGCGTTCGATCACGGAGTGCAGCTCGGGCACGGCGGCAACACCGACGTTGTCGCCGCCCTTGACCGATATGATGACGCTCTCGGTGGTCCTGGCACCGGACTTGAAGAACAGGATGCCGTCGATGCCGCGATCCGCCCCCTTCTTCTTGCCGGCATAAGGCCGCCCGCCGATGGCGGAAGCCGCCCACCACTGGAACTGATACTTGTCGCGGGCGGCGAGATCGCGGGCATCCTGCAAAGTCTGCGGCGTGCCATAGACCTCGAACTGGATGCCGGGGAACGCATCCTTCAGCCGCCGCTCGATCAAGCCGATGGCGAGGCAGGTGATGTCGATGCCGGTCCAGCGCCGGCCCAGCTTCTGCGCCGCGTGCACCGCCGTGCCGCAACCGCAGAACGGGTCGAGCACCAGATCGCCCTCGTTGCTGGACGCCTGAATGATCCGCTCAAGAAGTGCCAAAGGCTTTTGGGTTGGATAGCCGAGCCGCTCTTGGGCTTATGCACCAATCGGCGGGATATCATCCCAAAGGCTCTGTAATCGCTCTCCCTCGCTCTCATCCGCGTACATTTTTAGGCGGAGCGCACCTGTTGACTTTGTCGGGAAATGCAGTCGCCCTTGACGATCATATAGACGCATCCTCTTGATATTACAGGACCAGCCATTTGGATGTGGTTGATATGTTACGCCATTGCTGGCCGTGTAGGGATAGTGAAGATTAGGACGAACTCCCGGATTGCGCAAAGTGACAGACTGCCAGCTTCTCCCGTCCGGATCAACGTTTTGATATTTCGCTTCCATCGCTCCTATGTGAAGCTGCTTGAACTGCTGATTCCAAGCATATCTACCCGTTTTCGTGTACCAGAAGATCGTATCGGTGACGTCCCCATAGCTCCTGCCGACGTTACCGTGAGCGAATGTTCGCTTCCAAATGATCTCCGTACGGAAAAACACCGGGCCAAACACTGCGTCGAGCAGCAGTTTCAAATAGTGGCTGGCCGTCGGGTCGCAGTGCAAGTAGAGGCAACCCGTTGATTTGAGCACCCGGTGCAATTCCAGGAGGCGCACCGCCATCATTGCCAAATAGGCCATCATGTCGTTCTCGCCGAGGAAGCCGCGCATGGCGCGCAACAGTCCGGCAGCGTCGGTATTGGTCGATCTCAGCACCTCGTCGTAGGCCTGCTCCGCTTGGTCGGCCCAGTGCCACGTGTCCTCGAACGCCTCGATCTGCGCCTCTGCCGCCTTGCCGGCCGGCGACTTGAACAGCACGTTGTAGGTGGCTTTGGAGTTGAACGGCGGGTCCAGGTAGACGAGATCGACCGACTCGGCCGCGATGCTGTCGCGCAGCACCCTCAAGTTATCGCCGTAATAGAGCGCGTTGGTCATGGCCGTCCCCGAAACGCCCAAGTCCCGCATCGCCACGAGCCTACCACAGCGGCCCGATGGCATAGGCCGACGCAGGCCTACGCGCAGTCGAGGCAGAACACCTCGAGGGTTTCCGCGCGGCCGCGCAGGGTCTGCGCGCCGAGCGAGCGGAGTGGGAAACCCGGACCCAGCGCGGCTGCCGTCGGCGGGCCGATCAGCGCCACCACCTCGATGTCCGCGGCGATGAGATCGCGCGTGATCGCCTCGAGCCGCTCGGCGGTGTTCACGACGTCGCCGATGATGGTGTAGTTCACCCGGCTCGGGGCGCCGATGTTGCCGACCACGACGGCGCCGGTGTGGACGCCGATGCGTACCCTGAGCGGCGCCTTGTGGGCGGCGCGGCGGGCGAGGTTGTCGGCGCGGATGGCCCGCCCGATGGCCATGGCCGTACGGCAGGCGCGGATCGCGTGGTCGGGCTGCTCCTCGGGCGCGCCCCAGAAGGCCATCACCGCATCGCCGATGTACTTGTCGATCGTGGCGCCCTCGGCCTCGACGCAGCGGTCGCTCAACGCGAAGTGCTCCGAGAGGAACGCCGCCACCTCGGGCGCAGGCAGGTGCTCGGCCATGGCTGTAAAGCCGACCAGATCGGTGAAGAGGACGGTCACGACCCGCGTCTCCGAGGGCAGCGCCGGGCTGCCCTGGCGCATCAGGCGCAGCACCAGCGGTCGGTGCACATAGGTCGCGAACCAGCGCAGCCCGCTGACCATGGCGTTGAACGCGGCGGCGGCCTGGTTCACCTCGCGGAACGGGCCGGGGCGCAAGCTCGGCGCGCCCTCCAGGTCGAGCTCGCGGATGCGCTCGGCCGCGACCGCCAGCCGCCGGAGCGGGCGACCGAGGGCGCCGGCGAAGCCGAGCGCCAGGAAGAGGGCGACGATGACGATGACCACGCCGACGCGGGTCACGGTGCCGAGGCGCGCCATCTCTTCGCCGGCATCGCCGGCGCGCAGGTAGGTGCCAACCAACAGCGGCTCGGGGCCGAATCCTTCGACTTCGCGGTAGAGCACGAGGAAGCGATCCTCGCCGAGCCGGAGCGCGCGCGCGGAGGCGCCGCCAAGGCTTGCCGAGTCGACCGGCTCCGCAATCGCATCGTCCCACAGCGCCGCGAGCACCGGATCGCCCACCTGTGTCAGGGCGGGCAGCGGCTCGCTATCGCTGAGACCCGGAAAGGTGTCGGCAAGAGCGGAGTGCGCCAGCACCCGGTCGCCGCCGTAGAGGATGAAGGTGTTGCGCGTATAGGGCCCGGCAATCGAGTGCAGGAAGCTCGAAAGCTCGGCGATCGAAACGCCGGCGATCAGGACGCCAACGACCCTACCCGCCCGCCTAACCGGGGAGCGGATGTCGATATAGGTCGTGCCGAGACTCTCGGCGACATAGAGATCGCCCCAGTAGGGCGCGCTCGCCGCCTCGGCCGCGGCGACGTCGTGGCGGAAGCCTGGATCTCGGCTCCAATCGCTCAACGTCACCGGAAACCCCGCGCGATTGCGGAAAGCGCAGCACGCGGAGATCCCGATCGACGAAGGCGACCACGGAGACCTGCGGCGCCGCCGCGAGCGAGGCGAGCAAGAGGCTGCCAAGCTCCTCGCGCTCGGCCACATCGACCCGGCCGGAGTTCAGGTACGAGGCGAGAAAGTCGAGCTGCGCGCGTGCCGGGTCGAGCTGCGCGCGGGTCCGCTCGGTAATCGAGGCGAGGACGAGGTCGGTGCGATCGCCCACCAGCTCAGCGGTGGTGTAATGCGCCACCTGATAACCCATGAGCACCACCAACCCGACCGCCGCCAAGACGATCAGGCCGATCCCGAACACCAACACCAGGGAGAGCGGCACGCCGCGCCGCGCAATGGCACGCGCGCTCCCGGGGTCGCCATCGCTCGCGTGCGGCACAGCCTTGGCAGCCCTCGGCCGGGGATTCGGCGCGGCGACCGCTAGCGCCCTTTCCGCTCGATGTACTCCTGCACCTTGCGCTCCTCCCACTCCTTGCTGAAGTAGGTGAACCAGCCGAACACGCTGTTGCCGTGCAGGAGCAGAAACAAGCCCCAGATCAGCGCCGGCCACACCGCCCAGTAACCGCCCCCGGCCACGAGGTTGATCAGATGCAGGAGCGCCATGATGGCGAAGTAGGCTCCGAGATGGCTATAGAAGCCCTTCAGCTCCGCGATGTGCTCGCGGGCTTCGCGCTCGAGTTCGATCAGGTGTGGCGGGCGGCTCGGATCGTCGGACATGGCGGAACTTATCACGGCCGCCAGGCCTGGCGCGAATGGCAGGACCAGTTTTGCCCTGCGGCGCTGGCTGATCGGCGATAGAATGAACTCGTGAGAGCGCACAGCGCCGGAGCAGGATGGGGAAGGACAATGGGCGACCGTTACCTCAAGTTTGGCATCTTTCTCGCGCCGTTCCACCATCAGGGTGAGAACCCCACGGCGGCGCTGCAACGCGATCTCGAGCTGCTCCAGCACCTCGACGCTCTCGGTTGGGACGAAGCGTGGATCGGCGAGCACCACTCCGCCGGCATGGAAATCATCGCGGCACCCGAGATCTTCATCGCCGCCGCGGCCGAGCGCACCAAGCACATCCGGCTCGGCACCGGCGTCGTGTCGCTGCCCTACCACCACCCGCTGATCGTCGCCGATCGGATGAACTTCCTCGATCACCTGACCCGCGGTCGCGCCATGTTCGGCGTCGGTCCCGGCGCGCTGGTGTCGGACGCCGTCATGCTCGGCATCCGGCCCGACGACCAGCGCCGCCGCATGGACGAGGCGCTCGAGGTGATCCTGCCGCTCCTGCGCGGTGAGACCGTCACCGCGAGATCGGACTGGTTCGAGATCGCCGGGGGCCGCCTGCAGCTGCCGCCGTACACGCGCCCGCACATCACGATGGGCGTCGCCTGCGCGATCTCGCCCTCAGGGCCGCGCTGCGCCGGCAAGCACGGCCTGCCGATGCTGTCGCTGGCAGCGACATCGCCCGCCGGTTTCGGCGCGCTCACCGGCCACTGGGACATCTGCCACGAGGTCGGCGCAAGCCAGGGCTACGACATGCAGCGCCAGGACTGGCGCCTGCTCGGCATGTTCCACATCGCCGAGACACGCAAGAAGGCGAAGGCCGATGTCCGCTTCGGCATCGGCGCGTTCCTCGAGTACTTCGACGAGGCGGCGACCTTCCCGGTGATCCCCGCGGACGGGCCGCGCGACCTCGATGACCGCATCGAGTGGATGATCGAGAGCGGCATCGCCGTGATCGGCGATCCCGACGACGCGATCAAGCAGATCGAACGGCTGTGGCAGGGCTCGGGTGGTTTCGGCACGATGATGACCTGGGCGGTGAACTGGGCCGACTGGGTGCAGACCAAGCGGAGCTATGAGTTGGTGGCCCGCTACGTGTTTCCGCACTTCCAGAACAGCGTCGAGCCGCGCTGGACCAGCTATCGCTGGGTGTGCGAGAACCACGCCCGCTTCATTGCCGCCGGGCAGCACGCGGTGGCCGGCGCCCGGCAGGTCTACGAGGCCGAGCGCGAGGCGCGGGCAAAGGGCGCCAAGCCCGGTGCCAGGCGCAAGGGCAAGTCGCGCCGCGCCGCCGAATAGCAAGCCGCCAAGGGGTACTGGCGAGCCGCGGGCCCCGACGTCGGGCTGGCGGCGGCGTGGCTCATGGCCACCGCCCCGGCGGCTGCCGATGCGCCGAGCGAGCGCCTGGTCCGGGTGACCGGCACGGGCGCGGTCCTCGCGCGGCCCGACGTTGCGACCATCGAGTCGGGGGCACTGAGTGTCGCCGCCACGGCGGCAGCCGCGCTCGCCGAGAACAACCGGGTCCAGGAGGCGGTGTTCGCAGCGCTCACCGAGGCAGGGGTGGCGCGCAAGGACATCCGCACGACAGCCTTCAACGTGTACCCGCAGTTCGAGCCCGAGCCTTCGAGCTTGCGCGGCCCGCGCATCATCGGCTACCAGGTGATGAACTCGGTCAGCGTGACCGTGCGCGACGTCGCCATGCTTGGCACCATCTTGGACCGCCTGGTCGCGGCCGTCGCCAACCAGATCGGCGGCATTTCCTTCACCGTCGCCGAGCCAGAGGCACTGCTCGATCGGGCGCGGCTGGCAGCAGTGGCCGATGCCGCGCGCAAGGCGGCGCTCTACGCCACCGCCGCCGCGGCCACGCTCGGCCCGGTGCTGAGCATCGAGGAGCAGGGCGGCGGCGCGCCGGCGCCCTACCTCAAGATGGCCGAGGCAGCGATGAGCGCGACGCCGATCGCACCCGGCACCACCGAGCTTTCCGTCACCGTCGGGGTGACCTACGCGCTCGAGTAGAGGGGACCGGCGCGCGCGCCTGCCCGGCGAGGCATGCCTTCCAGCGGCGGTCGAGATCGGCGAACGAGGCGCGGCCGAACTCGGCCATCCATTCCCGGGTGAGATCGAGAAACGCCGGCTTGTGGTGCTCCTGCCACCGCGCCAGGTCCCAGCCGCGCTCGCCGAGCGGCAGGTGGAGAGCCGGCAGCAGAAGCACGGCATCGCGCACCCGCCCCGATGGGAGCGTCACGGTGCAGGCCGCGATCCGGTACTCCTCGCCCTCGAAGAAGCGCGTCCGCTCCATGTCGCGGGCGTTGAGCCCAGAGAGCAGGACGCCTGCCACGCTCCCACCCGGCGTCGGTTCAAGGGCGGGGTAGCTCTCGCCGATCACCTGGCGCCGCTCGTAGCCGGGGAGCCGAGCGGGGCGGAAAGCGGTGTCGGGAAGCGGACGGCCGAGGACCACCTCTGCCACGTCCGCATCCATCAGCGTGCCGTAGAAGAAACAGCGCATCGTCCCCATCTCCGGCCCTTTACATAGCATCGGGTACCCCGCGGCGCGCGCACGACGTTGTCGCGGTGCCGGCCTCGCGCTAGGGTCCCGGACCCTAGTCTCGCGCCCTCGCGGATCGGATCGAGAATGTCTGAAGAAGCGGCCCACTCGAGCGTGCTGGCCGAGGCCGCGGCGCACTACCGCGCCGGCCGCCTGGCCGAGGCCCTGGCAGCGTGCCGCCTCGCTCAGGAGCGCGGCGCTGC